>NZ_JAFBEP010000007.1 GCF_016908775.1 Defluviitalea raffinosedens
CTGTTTTGCTTTGACCTCATTTTTGACAACCTCCTGTTAGTATTATTTTACTAAACTAGTGTGTGATTGTCCAAATGGGTTAGGGGGATTAAGAGATATTGTATTTTGTCGGTTTTGTTGACTGACCTTTGAGTGAAAGTTTAGGAAGCGAAACGCTTTCTTATAGGAGGACTTATAAATGTGTGATCAATATGTTAATGAAAGAAAACATAAGACTTATACTGAAAAAGAATATAAAACGATTCTTTCCTCAAAGAATAACATGAACGTATATCGTGGCTGTACCCATGGTTGTATTTACTGTGATTCCAGAAGTGAGATTTATGGGATGACTTATACCTTTGAGAATATAGAGGTCAAAACCAATGCAGTGAAATTACTGGATGAAGCCTTATCGAAAAAAAGTAAGAAGTGTATGATCGCCACAGGTGCCATGACAGACCCGTATATTCCTCTTGAAAAAGAATTAGAGCAAACAAGAAGATGTCTTGAAGTGATTGAAAAATACGGATTTGGGATAGCAATACTCACAAAGTCCGATTTAATTTTACGGGATATAGATATTTTAAAAAGAATCCATAAAAAAGCCAAATGTGTGGTTCAGATGACGTTAACAACTTATGATGAGGAACTTTGCAAGATACTGGAACCAAATGTGTGCTCCACCAAAAGACGTTTTGAAGTTTTAATGGAAATGCATAAAGCAGGCATACCAACTGTGGTTTGGATGACACCAATATTGCCCTTTATTAATGATAATGAGGAAAATATTTCAGGCATTTTAGATTATTGTAAGCAGGCAAAGGTAACAGGGTTGTTGACTTTTGGAATAGGAATGACGTTACGTCATGGAAACAGAGAGTATTTTTTTAAAAAGCTGGACGAACATTTTCCTGAGTTGAAGAAAGAATATATGAAAAAGTATAGCTTATCTTATGAACTCAGAAGTCCAAACCATCAAAAGCTTACAAGAATTATTAAGAATTTTTGTAAGGGAAATAATATCATTTATGGTGTAAAAGAAGTTTTCGAATTTTGCGCTCATTTCCCCGAGCAGAACGATCAGATATCTATATTTAATATTTAGATTAGATATTTATTCATTTGACTATTTTATTCATAAAGCAAATAAGCTATAATAATCAATAAAGAATGAATAGTCAAACACACCTTGAGCTTGCTGAAAAAGGAGGTTTTGAAATGAGCAGAGTAAATTTCGGGGCAAAACCATTTATGTACCCAATGCCGGTATTGATTATAGGAACTTATGATGAAAACGGGGTACCTAATGCTATGAATGCAGCCTGGGGAATTATAACGGATTATCAGGAAATTACGATTAGCTTGTCAGAACATAAGACAACAAAGAATCTGGCTGTTACAAAGGCATTTACGGTTAGCATTGCAACAGAGGATATGGTTATTCCTTGTGATTATGTGGGTATAGAATCAGCCGATAAAGTACCGGACAAATTTGAGATCGCAGGTTTTCATGCAACTAAAAGTGAATTTGTGAATGCACCGCTTATTGATGAACTTCCCATGGCTCTTGAATGTAAGGTAAAAAGATATAAGGATGATATTCTGGTTGGTGAGATAGTAAATATCAGTGTGGATGAAAAGATTCTGACAGACGGCAAGATTGATCCCAAAAAGCTTAAACCGATTACATATGATCCGGTAAATCATGCATACATAGGTCTTGGAGAAAAGGTAGGAAATGCGTTTAAAGACGGATTAATGTTAAGAAATACGCCAAAATAATTATATATGCCTTACATGGCTTAAAATCAAAGGTTTCCAGATTTTCGGCCGGTATGCCGATAGCTGGGAGCCTTTTTATATTCTCATGCAATTATTTTTGCAATAGCAGTAGTTGGAGTTTTAGCTTATTAGAGAGGAGAATACTTAATATGAAAAAGAAAATTATAAGCAGTATGTTAATGGTTTGCATTTTACTTGGCATATTACCCAATACGATGTATGCAGCAACCAATAATACAGCGAAACCATCAGCAGGATGGCATTATCTGCGGATTATGTGGAATTATCTTGATGTTGATAAAGATGGTAATATTGAACTGCGTAATAAGACCAATACTAAAGAAGGAAATACGAAGTTCAGGATACATGATTGTGGAAATGGCGATTATGAATTTGAACTTGAGGATGGAAGATACTTAGGATTAGAGATTACTCAGGAAGAAATGGCTAAAAATCCTGACAAGTTAAACGAACTAAGAGTAAAAGCCGTTAAAAAAGACGCCAAAAAGTATATGACTGTATGGAATGTTTATAGTGAAAATAATTATGATCTTTTTAACCTACGCCCAAGAATGAATAAAGACTATGTTGTAAATGCCAGTGGAGAGAAGAAAGAGGATGGAACAGCCATTATAGTATGGAAACATGCAGATCCTTGGATTTGTGCAGCTAATCCAACTCCTGATGCACCTCATCATGCGGAAATCAGATTTATACCGATTTTACCAGCGGTATTTAGCGTAAGATATAATAATACTCCTTACAGGGATAAACCGGATGGAAAGATATTAGGAGAATTTGGCAGCGGACAAAAGGTATGGGTTACCAGGATAGATGGGAATTGGGCAACGATTAAGTATAAAGACAAAGAATATTCTATGTGGGCACCTAAATTGACTGGTGTAGATCCAACGGTAACGGCACCTATAGTATTAAAGAGCATGCCTTCAAAGGATTCGTATAAGGTGGGTGAAACCTTTGATATCAAAGGCTTAAATGTTGTAAATATAACAGATGGAAAAGAAACAACAGTGAACAGCGATTTAAAATATTATATGCAGGAAGTTGTCTATTCCAAAGATGGCAGTTACAAGCTAAAAGATCCTGTAGAGATTAAACCTGGCTACAAATTTAATAATAAACTGGAAGCATCTATTGAGATAAAGTACCAGGGGGTATCCTTACAATTTTATTCAATTGAGATCATCAAATAACTTTATTGTGATGCAATTATAATCAAATTTTTAATCCGAAACTCCACAGCAGAAAAGATTGTGGAGTTTTTATATGTTGCTATATAATATTATTAATGACGTATTTTATAATAAGTTTGCATTAAATTCAAAATAAATTTTAAGTTGTAATGCTCATGGTTTTGAGAATGGGCTAAGTGTTCATATTTGATGTAGTTTATAATATGTAAAAAGAGAATGGAGGAATTTTATGTTATTTGTATATTATCCGAAATGCACTACTTGCCAGAAAGCTAAAAAGTGGCTGGAGGAAAATAGTATAGTTTTTGAAGAAAGGCATATTAAAGAAAAAAATCCATCTGTAGAGGAATTAAAGGAATGGCATAAAAAGAGTGGCTTGCCCTTAAAGAAGTTCTTTAATACCAGCGGTCTTTTGTATAAAGAACTGAAATTAAAGGACAAGCTTCCCACTATGAGTGAGGAGGAACAGTATAGTCTTCTGGCATCAGATGGTATGCTTGTGAAACGGCCCATTTTGATTGGTGATAATTTTGTTTTGGTTGGTTTTAAGGAAGCAGACTGGAAAACTGCCCTTGGGATTTTATAACCGAATTGAGCTTGACATTAATTTGATTTTAAATTTTAAATTATATAAATGGGAATGATTTGCTTATCTAAAGAAAAAAAGTAATTCATAAAGAGAGGGTTATAAAACTTTCTGGTTTTCAAGTACATTAAGCGGCTATTCTGTGCAGATGTATGAAAGTGCTTAAATAAACAGGGAGGGGTACATCATGTTAGGAAATTTCGTTTATTCAAATCCTACTAAAATATATTTTGGAGATGAGGCTCTTAAAGGGTTAAATCAGGAATTGCCCAAGTATGGTAAAAAAGTTATGCTTATTTATGGGGGAGGTTCTATTAAGAAAATAGGACTTTACGATGAAATCATAAAAATCCTTAAAGAGAACGACAAAGAAATTATTGAGGATCCGGGAGTTATGCCTAATCCCACTGTGGATAAATTGTACGAAGGATGCAAGATTGCTAAAGACAATGATGTAGATTTAATCCTGGCTGTGGGCGGCGGTTCGGTATGCGATTATGCAAAAGCCGTATCGGCATCTGCACATTGTGATGAAGATCCATGGAATAAATATTTTTTACGAATGGAAGAGGTGGATAACAGAATCATCCCCATTGGCTGTGTTCTGACAATGGTTGGTACCGGCTCTGAAATGAACGGTGGTTCTGTGATTACCAATACGGCAACGAAGCAGAAAATCGGCCGTGTTTTTGATGAGAATGTTTTCCCGAAATTTTCAATATTAAATCCCGTATATACTTTTAGTGTGCCTCAATATCAGATGGTAGCAGGTTTTTTTGATATTATGTCCCATATCCTGGAGCAATATTTTTCCGGAGATGATGATAACACTTCGGACTACATAATGGAAGGATTGATAAGGTCCTTGATTCATAGTTCAAGGATAGCTGTTAAAAATCCTAAAGATTACGAAGCCAGAAGCAATATTATGTGGACTTCAACATGGGCCCTTAATACACTGGTTGAAAAAGGCAAATCCGAAGACTGGATGGTTCACATGATTGGGCAAGCTATCGGTGGCTATACCGATGCGACCCATGGAATGACTTTGTCCGCTGTTTCTATGCCTTATTATCGATACATTATGCCTTACGGACTTCATAAATTTAAACGCTATGCAATCAATGTCTGGAATGTCAATCCTGAAGGAAAAACGGATGAGGAGATTGCAAAGGAAGGGCTTGACCGCATGGAAGCCTATATGAGAGAAATTGGCCTTGTGATGAATATCAGAGATTTAGGGGTTACTGAAGATATGCTTGAAGGCATTGCATCCAATACTTTCATTTTAACAGGTGGATATAAAGTGCTGACCCATGAGGAAATCATTGACATCTTGAAATCCAGTATGTGATGAGAATTACAAGTAATTATAACTAAAAACCTTCTGCTGTAGGCTCATCTCCAAAGCACATAAGAAAGACAAAAAATACTTCAAAGAAGTCAGCATATAAAATCAGAGGGGAGACGTATAATGTTCAGAGAAATGAGGAGGATTAAACAGTTATTATCCAAAGAAGAGACTGAGGCTGTAATGAACAGATGCACCAATGGTGTTTTGGCGTGTATTGGTGATGAAGGTTATCCTTATGCTGTTCCTCTTAGTTATGTATATCATAACGGTAAAATATATTTCCATTCAGCCAAAGCAGGACATAAGTTAGATGCGATTATGAAAGATCCAAAGGTTTCTTTTGCAGTTATAGATGAAGATACGATCGTCAGCAAGGAATTTACTTCATATTTTCGCAGTGCAATTGCCTTTGGAAAAGCGAGAATTGTAGAAGGTGATGAACGCCAGGAAGCTTTCAGGGCTTTAGTTGAAAAATATTCGGGAGATCAGCCTGAAGAAGCTAAGCAAAATGAAATAGACAGATGCACTCAGGCATACATAATTGCAATTGATGTTGAGCATATTACTGGAAAAGAATCTATTGAATATGTCAGGGCAAAAAACAAGTAGACTATAAATTGCATTTGACAATTTTTTTGAAATTTGATAGGATAGTATAATCGCTTTACTAAATATTTATTTAATTTAGATTTTAATCACATGGCAAAAACGAGTAATGTTTATCATGAAATTCTGCAGATAAACAATACTCGTTTTTTATGGAAAGGGGCTGATTATTATAATTAGAGATTTGGCACGAAGTGTACGGGAGTACAAAAAAGTATCCATTATCACTCCAATACTCATTAGTATGGAGGTAGTTATTGAATGTATTATACCATTTATTACAGCAGCATTGGTCAACGAAATTAAGGCTGGATGTGGATTAAACACCATTATCAAGTATGGGGTTCTCTTGATCCTAATGGCATTTTTTTCATTGCTTTTTGGTGGAATTGCAGGTTCAACCAGCGCTACTGCGGCCAGTGGATTTGCAAAGAATTTAAGAAAGGATATGTTCTATAGCATTCAGAATTATTCCTTTGAAAACATCGATAAATTTTTGACTTCCTCATTGATTACCCGTATGACAACCGATGTTACCAATGTGCAGAATGCTTATATGATGTTGATCAGAGTGGCAGTACGGGCACCTTTGATGTTGATCTTTGCATTTGTGATGGCATTTGTAATGGGAGGACGCATGGCATGGATTCTCCTTGTGGTTGTTCCTATTCTTGCAATTGGATTAGGTATTGTAATCTATAAGACATTTCCATTGTTCAGGAAAGTTTTCACCAAATACGATGCCTTAAACAAGTCCATCCAGGAAAACATTAAAGGAATGCGCGTAGTAAAATCTTTTGTCCGTGAAGATTATGAACAGCAAAAGTTTGAAGCGGCTGCTGAAGATGTATGTGCTGACTTTACAAAAGCTGAACGTATATTGGCCCTGAACGGACCTTTAATGCAGTTTTGCATCTATTTGGTTATGATTTTTGTCTTGTCTTTTGGGTCCTATACCATTATTACAAGCAGGGGCTTGGATTTTGATATCGGGCAGTTTTCTGCGCTGCTAACATACAATTTTATGATTCTAAGCAGCTTAATGATGCTTTCTATGGTATTTGTAATGATTACTTTGGCTGGGGAATCTGCTAAGCGTATTGTTGAAGTATTAAATGAAAAAAGTACATTATCAAATCCTGAGAACCCAGTATATACAGTTAAAGATGGATCAATTGATTTTGAGAATGTGAGCTTTAAGTATTCCGAAAAAGCAGAGAAAATGGCCTTATCCAATATCAATTTACACATAAAATCCGGTGAAACCATTGGTATTATTGGCGGAACAGGATCTGCAAAATCATCTCTTATTCAGCTCATTCCACGTCTGTATGATGCAACGGAAGGCGTTGTAAAAGTAGGGGGCGTAGATGTAAGAAATTACGATATAGAAACCTTGAGAAATCAGGTTGCTGTTGTGCTGCAGAAGAATATTCTCTTCTCAGGAACCATCAAGGAAAATCTTCGCTGGGGAAATAAAGACGCAACAGATGAAGAACTGATTGAGGCTTGCAAGCTGGCTTGTGCCGATGAATTTATTAGTCAATTCCCTAAGGGATATGATACCTATATTGAACAAGGGGGAGCTAACTTATCAGGTGGTCAGAAGCAAAGACTTTGCATCGCCAGAGCACTGCTTAAAAAGCCAAAAATATTAATTCTTGACGATTCTACCAGTGCAGTGGATACCAAGACAGATGCTAAGATTCGCAAGGCATTCCGGGAATATATTCCAGATACAACCAAGATCATCATCGCCCAGAGAACAGCTTCTGTTGAGGATGCGGATAGAATCATAGTTATGGACAAAGGTACTATTAATGGTATTGGAACCCATAAGCAATTATTAGCTGAAAATGCGATCTACCAGGAAATATACTATTCTCAAAATAAGGCGGGTGATCAGGATGAAAACTAATCAAATTAAAAGTAAAAAATCAATCATCATTCGCTTGTTCAAAACCATACTTGAGTTTTACCCGGTGATGTTCCCGGCTGTCATTATATTTATAATCTTTAACGCGATTATAAGCTCTATTCCTGCTGTATTTATGCAGAATATTATTGCACTTGTGGAGCAAAACTGGCAAACTGGCGACTGGAACGGGGTAAAAGGAAAAATATTATCTCTTGTTGCAGTATTAGCAATATTTTATGTATTGTCCCTTGCCAGTGGTTTTGCATATAACCAGATGATGGCAATCCTTACACAAGGAACTCTGAAAAAATTCCGTATAAAAATGTTTAATAAGATGCAAACTTTGCCAATCAAATATGTGGATACAAATAATCACGGGGATATCATGAGTTATTATACCAATGATATCGATACTTTACGCCAGTTGATTTCTCAGAGTTTTCCGCAGCTTTTGGTATCAGGCATTACAGTAATGACTGTTTTTGGAATTATGATTTACTACTGTCTGTGGTTAACCCTTGTTGTAATTGTTGGTGTTATTATAATGCTTTTTGTTACCAAAAAGGTTGGTGGCGGTTCTGCCAAATACTTTATAAAGCAGCAGAAAGCGCTAGGACATCTTGAAGGTTTTATAGAAGAAATGATGAATGGGCAAAAGGTTATCAAGGTTTTCTGTCATGAAGAAGAAAGTAAAGCAGATTTTGATAAGATTAATGATTCATTGTTTAATGACTCAAGAGCAGCAAACCAATATGCAAATATCCTTGGCCCAATTTTGAATAATATAGGTAATATCTTATATGTATTTGTTGCAATTACCGGTGGTATTTTATTAATCACTGATGTTCCGAATGTAAGTATTTCCGGCCTTGCCATGGGAATTAGCATAGTTGTTCCATTCCTGAACATGACAAAGCAGTTTGTCGGAAACATAAACCAGGTATCTCATCAGATCAATGCAGTTGTTATGGGAATTGCCGGTGCACAGCGTATTTATGATCTGATTGATGAAGAACCGGAGCAGGACGAAGGCTATGTAACTTTAGTAAATGTCCGAGAAGAAAATGGACAGCTTATTGAATGTAAAGAAAGAACAGGTATTTGGGCCTGGAAACATCCCCATGGTGATGGTTCCGTAACTTATACCAAACTAACTGGTGATGTGAGATTGTTCAATGTAGATTTCGAATATGAGCCAGGGAAAACCATTTTGCACGATGTAAGCCTTTATGCGAAGCCAGGACAAAAGGTTGCTTTCGTTGGCGCAACCGGTGCTGGAAAAACAACCATTACAAATCTGCTCAATCGATTCTATGATATTGCCGATGGCAAAATCCGATATGATGGCATTAATATCAACAAGATTAAAAAATCGGATCTTCGCCGTGCGATTGGAATAGTTCTCCAGGATACCAATCTTTTCACCGGTACTGTAATGGATAATATTCGTTATGGTAAACTGGATGCCACTGACGAAGAATGTATTGCAGCCGCAAAACTGGTTGGAGCAGATGATTTCATTACCCGTTTGCCTAATGGCTATCATACGATGCTTACTGAAAATGGTGCGAATCTCTCCCAGGGACAACGTCAGCTTATTTCCATTGCCAGAGCAGCGGTTGCAGACCCTCCGGTTATGATTTTGGATGAAGCAACCTCTTCTATTGATACAAGAACGGAAGCCATTGTTCAGCGTGGAATGGATGCATTGATGCATGGCAGAACAGTATTTGTCATTGCGCACCGCTTGTCCACAGTTAAAAACTCTGATGTGATTATCGTATTAGATCACGGCCGCATCATTGAACGGGGCAACCATGAAGAATTGATTGCTCAAAAAGGTCAGTACTATCAGTTGTATACTGGTGCTTTTGAGTTAGAATAAATTAAGTGTATTGAAAAAATGTGCAGCGAATAAGGCACTAGCCTTATGCTGCACATTTTTTGCTTATAAGGAATTTGTAAAATCTTCCAAAAGGGACAGAAATGCCTATTGTTCGAGATTTTTCATTATTTAGGCTTTTCAGCAATCAAGACTTTGTTTAATTTTAATTATTCTAATAAAGAGGGATAAATTGATCTATGTTCATACCTTCGATATGATCCTATTAAAACATATTGGAGGTATATTTTTTATGAAAAAAATCAACTATTATATTGATATATTAAAATATATTGATATAATATATGAGTATAGATGATTTGCTCATATACATATCATTGTTCATTATGCCGTGTAGGAAAAAATTAACTAAAAGGAGGATTTTATGAACAAAGCAATAGTAAGTCAATCAGAATGTGTAGCCTGTGGAGTTTGTAAAAAAGTTTGTTCCCGTCAAGCCATAACCATTTTTCATGGAATTTATGCAGATGTTAACGAAGATTTATGTATCGGATGCAAAAAGTGTGAGAAAGCCTGTCCTGCTTCGGTTATTCAAGTAACGGAAAGGGAGGTTAAAGCATGAAGAAGTGGAATGAATACTTATGGATATTTTCTGCAGTATATATGACATTAGGTTTTTTTAGTATTTTGTTTGCCTGGATAGGTTTGATTTGCTTTATAACGCCATTAGCACTATCGATCCTGGGTAAGGGCAAGATATACTGCAACAGCTATTGTGGCAGGGGGCAGTTATTTGAATTGCTGGGAGGAAGGCTAAAGCTTTCTTCAAACCGTAGTATTCCTGCTTTTATTAGAAGTAAATGGTTCCGCTATGGTTTTTTGGCTTTTTTTATGGCTATGTTTGGGATTATGCTTTTCTCTACTTATTTAGTATTCAATGGAACGAATAATCTGAAAGAAGTGGTTACTCTTTTATGGACAATAAAACTCCCATGGAACTGGACCAACACCAGTTCAGTACCACCTTGGGTTGCCCAATTCGCTTTTGGATTTTATAGTGTTATGCTTACATCTACTATTTTGGGACTTATAACAATGTTTTTATTTAAACCCCGCTCATGGTGTGTTTACTGTCCCATGGGTACAATGACTCAGGGGATAAGTATATTAAAATACGGAAAAAGGTAAATAAAAATAGAACGATGATACTTTTATTTTAACAAGTTCTATGATAAAGTAGGTGAGGACATTTTATAAACGTTAAAATGACAAATTTATTACTGTTAAGGGGTAACGACATGATGAAAGCAATCATAGATTATGTAAAAAAAGAAGTCGTGCTGTGCATATCTTTTGTGTTGGCTTTTGTGTCCATGGTATTCGTACCTTTGGATGTTCAATATATCAGCTACATAGATTTTCATACATTAACCATCTTGTTTTGCTTGATGCTTGTTATGGCTGGGCTACGAAACTTGGGCATATTTTCGATGATCGGAAGCTGGATGCTGGAAAAGACGAACAATGTACGAAGCTTATCCATTGTACTGGTATTGCTGTGTTTTGTATTTAGCATGCTGATTACCAATGATGTTGCACTGATCACATTTGTGCCTTTTGCCATTGATGTACTTACCATGGCTAGTTTGGAGAATTACCTGATTCCGACGATTGTGCTTCAGACCATTGCCAGTAATTTAGGCAGCATGCTTACACCAATAGGCAATCCACAGAATCTATATCTGTATTCCCTAAGTGGAATGAGCATGGGCAAATTTATTGCTTTAATGCTGCCTTACACATTGGTTTCACTTATTGGTGTGTTGGTTGCTTGTGTTATACTGATCGATAATAAAGCAGTCGCTGTAAAGGTGCAATCTCCTCGCAAGCTTACAGAAAAGGGAAAAAGCAAAGCAATTGTTTATCTTTTGCTGTTCTTCTTTGCCTTAGCAAGCGTAGCCCATATCATATCCGTGTACATAGTGGGAATTGTAACTTTGATCGTGGTTTTTCTGATGGATCGCAAGATGCTTGGTAAACCGGATTATGCTCTGCTGCTTACTTTCGTTTTCTTATTTGTTTTTATCGGTAATATGAAGCGTATTCCGGAGATCCACTCCTGGCTGAATAGTATGATTCATGGACACGAATTGCTTATATCCGTATTTGCCAGTCAGGTGATCAGCAATGTTCCTGCAGCGATTCTTCTTTCTGGTTTCACGGATAATATTTCAGCACTGATTGTCGGAACTAACTTAGGTGGTCTTGGAACAATCATTGCTTCTATGGCAAGTCTGATTTCATTCAAATATTATGGTGCAACAGAAGGCAAAAGAAATTTAGCCTATCTCGGGCTATTTACATTGCTTAATATCATCTTTTTGGCAGTGCTTTTGCTTTTGCATTATATCATCTAGTAAAAGTGAATTGTATCAGTCAGGCATCTGTATCATTAATTACGTCACAAAAACATAACGTTGTAAACGGTTATTGTAGATGAACCATAATATATTACAAGTAATGGAATTGGATACAGATGACTTGACAATTTAGTTATTTTTTTTTATCATTAATCCATAGTATCTATATATGAAATGAGTGAGAAAGATGAGAATATCAGTAAAAGGACGATATGCTCTTGCAGCAGTAATCCATATGGCACAACAATATAATGTGGGGAAATGCATTACTGTAATCAGTATTTCTGAAGCATTAGGGATTTCTAAGATCTATCTGGAACAAGTATTTTCTGCTCTTAAAAAGGGAAAGATCGTTGCTTCTACCAAAGGAGCACAAGGCGGTTATCAATTAACAAGCACTCCCGAAGAGATCACAGTATTGGATGTTTTGCAGACTGTGGAAGCTTCTTTATTTGAACAAACTCAGGAGACAGTTTTTGAAAAAGCACCAGATATTGAGAAAGCTTTGCAGTCTTCTGTTTTTGATGTTTTGGATAAAAACATTAAAACAACATTAAGTTCAATCACTATAGCCGATCTAGTGAAGGATGTAGAAAAATATCGGTTGGATAATGTTCTAATGTTCTATATATAACAGAAGAATAAATGAAATAAAAAATACCTCTTTGTTGAGAGGTATTTTTTTTATACTAATAACATATAAAACATATATGTTATATAATATTGCACAAAACAGCCAGTATTTTACATTGAAAATTCATCAAATTATTAAAAAATTTAAAATTTACTGTATCCATTATTGACAGGAAAAGGATGAAAACATATAATGTCTATACGAATTATAGGTTTTAAAAATTCGGATTATTGATTTTTCATAGTGCTTGAGCAGGATTAGTAGAAAGGAGGGGCGCAAAAATTCAATGATCAATGTGACGTTGAATGATCGGGACATTTTGGATGGATATATCCAGATTTCAGATTTGCATAAGACATTTCATACACAAGGCCGCTCTCTGCAAGTACTTAAAGGAATCAATTTAACAGTACGCAAAGGAGAAATATTTGGAATCATTGGATTCAGTGGAGCAGGAAAATCAACACTTGTCAGATGTATCAATCGGCTTGAAACGCCGGATTCAGGCAGTATCAAAGTGGGAGGTGTGGATATTCTTAAACTCTCAAAAAAGGAACTGCTGGAAGCAAGAAAAAAGATAGGTATGGTTTTTCAGACATTCAATTTATTTGAAGCTAAAACAGTTTATCAGAATATTGCATATCCGTTAGCAATCAGCAGAATTCCGAAAAAAGAAATAAAACGCAGAGTTTTGGAAGCAGCAGAACTAGTTGGTCTATCTGATAAACTGAATGCTTATCCGGGAGGACTGTCCGGAGGACAAAAACAGCGAGTGGGTATTGCGAGGGCATTGGTGAATCGGCCTGAAATTTTACTCTGTGATGAAGCCACCTCAGCCTTGGATCCCCAAACTACATTGCAGATTTTAGATTTACTTAAAGAAATCAACCACAGTACAGGGATTACCATTTTGATGATTACCCATGAACTGGATGCCATTCGATATACTTGCGAGCGAATGGCCGTTCTAGAAGATGCACAAATCATTGAAGTAGGACTGGTCGAAGATATTTTTAATAATCCTCATAGTCGCACAGGAGCTTTATTTGCAAAGGTCTATACGGAGCTTCAGCGAATGCCGGAACTCGTCAATGGAGCAGGAATTTAACTTATCCTAAGCAAAACATATTTTCTGTGTAGGGAGGTGATGCTATGAGCTTACTCGATACGCCCATTTGGGAAGTCATAAAAGCTTCGTTTTCACCACAAATATGGGCGCGGCTGGCACCAGCGATTTTGGAAACTTTGTATATGACGGTATTATCTTCGATTATTATGCTGGTCTTTGGACTCATATTAGGAATTTTATTAACTGTAGCAAATCCGGATGGATTGGTGCCTATGAAAATTTTATACACTGGATCAGGCTGGCTGATCAATTGTCTGCGTTCTTTGCCACAAATGATCATGATTATTCTTATGATTCCGGTTGCAAGATTTTTCTTTGGCAAATCCTATGGTACGAATGCATGTATTATCGCTGTTGCTGCCAGTTGTATCCCTATGTATGCGCGTATTGTAGAAAGCAGTTTGCTGGAAATTTCAAAAGGAAAGATAGAAGCAGCAAAATCCATTGGCAGCACTAATTTTCAAATTATATTTCGTATATTGCTTCCTGAGACCTTACCTTCTTTGATTCGTGGATTTACTGTAGCTGTCATTGCTGTTGTTTCCATGACTGCCCTTGCAGGAATGTTTGGGGCCGGAGGCATTGGAGACATTGCAGTACGTTTTGGTTACCAACGTTTTCAACATGATGTTTTGTTTGCGTCAGTCTATGTTTTAATTGTTTTAGTGCAAGTCATTCAATGGACTGGCAATTTTATATCCAAGCAAATCTTAAAAAAGAGAAATCTGATTTAAATTTAGGAGGGAATAAGATGAAAGGAAAAATTTTTAGGAATTTCAAAGTGTTTCATTTTATCTTTATATTGGTGTTAACCACTTACTTTTTTGCTGGATGTGGGAGTAGTCAGAATTCAGATGCGTTTCCTAATTCTGTAAGTGAGACTTCTGTAAACAGCGAGACAGATCCATCCCCTTCAGAGGAAATTGTGACCATTAAAGGGATTGCTGATTTAGTGCCTCATTCTGAATTGATTGAGTTTGTAAAGCCTAAACTAAAAGAACAGGGCATTAATGTGGAGTTGGTTGCAACGGATGCGGACAATACAACTAATGAAAAACTTGCAAAAGGAGAAATTGATTTTAACTTTTTCCAGCATGAACCTTATCTTAAAGAATGGAACGAGGCCAATGGCTATAACCTTGTTAATGCAGGGAACATTCATGTAGAGCCTATCACAGCATATTCTGATAAATATACCAAAAAAGAGGATATTCCGGATCATGCAGTTGTAGCTATTCCCAATGATGGAACCAATGAATACCGTGCTTTGCGTATTCTTGAGCAAAATGGGTTCATTAAGCTTAATGAAGAAACTGTAAAATCTCTTAGTGCTTCCGTTTTAGATATTAAAGAATATCTGCGTCCTATAGAAATTGTTGAAATTGATTCAGCCCAAATTATTCCAACCAAAGACGACTATGACTTTTTTATTACCAATACCAATAAGGTATTAGAAGCAAAAATCACTTCTACAAGACTTTTCAGTGAAGGCAGTGACAGTCCTTACGCCAATATCATAGCAGTGCGAGAGGAAGATCTGAATAATCCTGCAATTGCTGCTTTAGTAAAAGCATTACAGGATGAAGATACCAGACAATATATTTTAGACACCTATAATGGAGCAGTCATTCCGGCAAAACTGGATCAGTGATTTTAGAATTATAGAATTTGCAAAAATAATGCATGGGCTTAGCCAACAGGTATGTTTTTAAAATTAATCTTGGAGAGGTGATCCAATTTGAAAAATAAAATACTTTTCCCCATTACTTATTTGATTTTTGGAACGGTGCTTGCTATTGGACCTTATACCATTTTTCCTGTCTGCAGGGATACGATGATGCCTATGAGATGCCAAAACACAGCAAAGGCAGAATTGATTCTTGGAGTTTTAACGGTTGCTATTGGTACTTTGCTATTATTAATAAAACATGAGAAAGTTAAAATAGTTTTAAATACTTTAATCATACCTGTCGGAATCCTGGCTTTCTTATTTCCAAATGTAATTACAGGCGTTTGCTCAAAAATACACATGAGTTGTCGTGTTTTGACATTACCTTCTCTAAGTATTCTTAGTATTGCGCTTACTGTTCTTGCTGCTGTTCATATATTTTACTTGTGGCAATCAGCAGGTAAGGGAGAGAATTTTGATGGTCACGACGTTAACTTCAAGTAGACTCTCCTATCTTAATCTTAAAGGAAAAATTTTTCGTACTTTAATATTTATTTCAATTGTAGCAATCCTATCCTTTGTACTTTTTGGAGGAACTGTTTTGTCCCATAGTATGAAAAAAGGTTTAAGCAGCCTGGAGATGCGATTGGGTGGGGATTTAATCGTTGTTCCCCTTGGATATGAGCAGAAACAGGAATCCATTCTTTTAACAGGAGAGCCATCTTACTTCTATTTTGACAAGGAGATTCTGGGAAAACTTAAGGGTGTTGAAGGTATATCCAAATTATCACCACAATTTTACCTTACCTCTCTTAATGCATCCTGTTGTTCCTTACCCTTGCAGATTGTTGGATTTGATCCGGAAACGGACTTTTTAGTTCAGCCTTGGATTAGAGAGGTACTTGGGAAAAATCTTGAAAAAGGTGCATTGATTGTTGGCAGTGATGTCTTAATAGAAGAGGACAGGAAGATAAAATTATTTGATCAAGGATATCTGGTAGCTGCAAAGTTAGATAAAACTGGAACAGGACTTGATCAAACTGTATTTGCCACGATGGATACTATTAAGTCAATATATTCTGATGCAAAAGATAAGGGACTATACTTTTCAGAAAATACAAATCCCGATACATCTATTTCCTCTATTTTTATAAAAGTTCAAAAAGATTACGATATCGACCAAGTTGTCACTAATATTCGTCAAAATATAGATGGAGTACAAATTATTAAATCAAAAACCCTGATTAGCAGTATTGCTGATAGTTTCAGTCATTTTACAACGGTTTTTTATGCATTCGCTTTAGCTTTTTTGGTTATCACTTTGGCTGTTTTGACGGCTATGTTTTCAGCATCAGTCAATGAGCGAAAAAAAGAATTTGCAATGCTTCGAATTTTAGGTGCTACAAGAAAAAAAGTTGCCAGTATTTTGTTTTGGGAATCTCTGTATATTAGTGTGGTTGGCAGTGTAATAGGCATAATTTTAGCGGCATTAATCGTTTTTCCTTATAGTGTTTTTATTGGAGACAGTATAGGCGTGCCGTATCTACAGCCTTCTCTTCTATGGATTTTTGTAATTGGGATGGGTACTTTACTTACAGCGATTGGCGTCAGTATCCTTGCCTCAATTTATTCTGTTATTAAAATAAATCGTTTTGAAACTTATCTTATCCTAAGAGAGGGGGAGTAGGATGTTGCTTGAAATCAGTCATCTCAGTAAAACCTATATCCGTGGCAATCAGACTTTTTATGCGGTAAAAGATGCTAGTTTAAAGCTTAAAGAAGGTGACTGTGCAGTTGTTGTAGGACGTTCAGGAAGTGGAAAGAGTACTTTACTTAATTTGATTGCTGGACTTCTTACTCCCACAAGTGGCAAGGTTGAGGTGGCAGGTTATAATACTACGTTGTTAAAAGATAAAGAGCTATCATTGCTTCGCAATTTTACGATTGGTTACATTCCGCAGGGACAGAGCCTGCTCTCAAGTTTATCGGTATTGGATAATGTATGTTTGCCATATTTTTTACAAAACCGAAGGAAAGACAAGAGTATGGAAGAAATCGACAAAAGAGCATATTCACTATTGGAACAGCTTGGTATTTTGCACTTAGCCAATGCGTATCCTAAACATTTATCAGGGGGAGAACTTCGGAGGGTTAGTATAGCAAGGGCTCTTATAAATGAACCAAAACTTTTGCTTGCGGATGAGCCTACTAATGATCTTGATACACAAACTTCCAAAGAGGTTATGGGTTTGTTTACAGGAATTGCTCTTAAAGGTACAGCAGTTCTTCTGGTTACTCATGATCAAAGTATCATTCATGAAGGAGATTATATTTATCAAATGAATGATGGAGCATTAGCACCTCTAAAGACATAGTTACCATATATGTAATATTCGTATTCTAACCGCATAAATAATTTTATACTTAATATAATTTTAATTAAACCGTATATTTTTTTGCCTAATAAACATATAAAACATATATGTTTTTAAGGTGGTTTATATTAAGGAGAATGGAGTGATAAAAATGTCTAAAGTGAATTTAGCCCTTCCAGAAGTGAAGATCAGAGAAATCCGTATTAATTCAATAACTGGTTATCAGGGCGATGCAGAGGAATTAGTCAAAGCAAGCAGATGTGGTTTAAAAGATCGTGAAAGATCCTTTAGTCAATGTATGGGATGCGGTACGTCAAAAGCAGCTTGTATGGTTACTTTAATTCAGGATGCAGCTGTTATCAGTCATGGACCAGTAGGCTGTGCGTCTTGTCTTCATGAATTTTCTTTTACCTATCGTGTCAATGCGCCTCTACGAAATCTTCAGCATCCTACACCACGACATATATTTTCAACAAACTTAAAGGAGAAAGACACTGTTTACGGGGGAAATATAAAACTTGCCAATGCCATTCGTGAGGTATATGAACGCACAAAGGCTAATGCAATTTTTGTACTAACGACTTGTGCCGCCGGAATTATTGGTGATGACGTGGAAAGCGTTTGTAATGAAGCGGAAGATGAGTTAGGAATTCCTGTTGTAGCTGTTTTCTGTGAAGGGTTCCGTTCTAAAGTTTGGACTACAGGCTTTGATGCAGGTTATCACGCCATTGCACGAAAATTAATTACTAAACCGAGACAAAGGCGAAAAGACATTATTAATGTGATTAATTTCTGGGGAAGTGATGTATTCTCTGAATGGTTTGCACCCTTTGGGGCGAAACCAAATTACATTACGCCTTATTCTACAGTCAATGGATTAAAGTATGCCAGTGAAGCTGCTGCTACAGTGCAGGCTTGTTCGACATTGGGAAGCTATCTTGGAGCTGTGTTGGAACAGGAATTTGGTGTTCCAGAAATTCCTGCTGCACCCCCTTATGGGATTGCACAGACAGATCGGTGGTTCAGAGCCTTAGGAAAGATTCTTGGAAAAGAAGATGTTGCTGAACAGATTATTAAAGAGAAGAAAGAAAAGTATCTTCCCAAGATAGAAGCTCTACGTGAAAAACTTAAAGGAAAAACAGCTTATGTCACGGCAGGAGCAGCCCATGGTCATGCACTGCTGGATGTTCTTGGAGAGCTTGGGATGAAAGCTGTTGGAGCTGCTATTTTCCATCATGATCCGATTTATGACAGTGGTCGTGAAGAAAATGACCAGTTGGCACAAAGGGTGTCGGACTACGGAAATGTTCCAAACTTTAATGTTTGTAACAAGCAGGAATTTGAGCTGGTGAATGCATTAAACCGTCTTCGTCCGGATGTTTTACTGGCTCGTCATGGAGGAATGACACTTTGGGGGGCAAAGCTAGGGATTCCTTCATTATTAATTGGAGATGAACACTACTCCATGGGGTATGAAGGTCTAGTGAACTATGGAGAACGTTTGCTAGAAGTGATCGAAAATGATGAGTTCGTAAAGAATCTTTCAAAACATGCCATAAATCCTTATACCAAATGGTGGATGGAGCAAAAACCCGACTATTTTTTAAGGGGAGGTGCAGTCAATGAGTAGATCAGGAATCATTGAACAAGAACGTTATACTTGTGCCATAGGTGCTTTGCAAAGTGTTGTAGCCATTCCAAGAGCTGTGCCTATTCTTCACTCAGGTCCAGGCTGTGGGGAGATGATTGCAGGATTTTTTGAACGTTCAACAGGATATGCAGGTGGTCCGACATCACCGTGTACCAATTTTTCAGAAAAGGAAGTCGTATTTGGGGGGATTAATCGGCTGCGGGAGATTATAAAAAACACATATAAAGTGTTGGACACAGATTTACAGGTAGTTTTGACCGGCTGCACTGCCGGGATTGTGGGGGATGATGTGGACAGTTTGGTGTCGGAGTTTGCCAGGGAAGGAAAGCCTATTGTATCGGTGGAAACGGCAGGGTTTAAAGCAAATAATTTTGAATCCCACAGCCTTGTAGTGAATGCGATTATTGACCAGTATGTGAGTTTATTTGAATCGGAGAATGAAGTTAAATCACAAAAGAATACGGTGAATTTAATTGCTTCTATTCCTTATCAGGACCCATTTTGGAAAGGGAATCTTGCGGAATATAAGCGTTTGCTTGCAGGTATTGGACTAAAAGCTAATGTTTTGTTCGGACCAGAATCGGGGGGAGTAAAAGAGTGGCAGAAGATACCGGCAGCACAGTTTAATGTTTTGGTTTCTCCATGGTATGGCAAGCCCATAGCAGATCATTTGAAGGAGAAATATGGTCAGGAATATGTATGGTTTCCTCATATTCCTATTGGAGCCAATGCGACGGAACAATTTTTAAATCAAGTACTGGAGTTTGCACTTAAAGAAGGAGCCGAGATTGATGAAGCATCAGCCCGAAGCTTTATAGAATATGAATCTAAAGCTTACTATGAAGAAATTGATAATCTGGCAACCTTTCTTTTGGAGTTCCGTTATGGTCTTCCCAATCATGCACATATTCTTCACGATGCGGGATATGTGGTGGGATTATCTAAATTCTTGCTCCACGAAGTGGGGATCATACCTAAAGAACAGTTTGTTACAGATGGTACCCCTGAAAAATATCAGGAAGCCATCAGGGCTGATCTTAGGAGTACCAGTGATAAACGGGAGATTCCACTTTATTTTGAACCGGATGCAGGAAAGGCTCAGGAGTTTCTTCGAAAGATTCATCATAGTGGAAGAGGCCTGATTATCGGTTCTGGATGGGATAAGGAACTTGCAAAAGAAAAAGGATATGACTTCCTTTCTGCAGCAATCCCTTCCCCTTACCGATTAGTTCTGACAACGCACTATGCAGGATTTACAGGAGGGCTCAGGGTTATAGAAGACATCTATCATTTGGTTCTTTCAACCTATGCGTAAGGGGGGAGAACGGATGGGCTATCGCATTGGATTTGCCAGTATTGATGGAGCAGTAATTGACCAGCACTTTGGTTCAGCGAGATATTGGCAGATATATGACGTAGACAGTGAAGCACGTTTTGTTGAGACACGAAAGACAGTGGCTAAGTGTCAGGGACATTGTGAAGGAGGTTTTGACCATCTGCTGGATGTTCTAAAGGATTGTGATGCAATATTTGTTCTAAAAATCGGAGAAGTTGCAGCGGCTGTAATGTTATCAAAGGGTAAAAGAGTATTTGAAGCAGAAGGGGAAGTAGAAGATATTCTTGCGGAAATAATGAATGGTCTCTTGATCCAGGAGACTGGTTAAAGAAGGTGTGTTTTATGTCAATAACATTTGAAGAGTTGAAAAAGAATCATCCTTGTTTTGCCTTGGGGGCAAAAAATAATAAGGGGAGGGTGCATTTGCCTGTATCGCCGGGATGTAATATTTTCTGTAGTTTTTGTAAGCGGGAAATCAGCGACACAGAAAATCGACCCGGTGTAGCCAGTGGAATCATTACGCCGGAAGAAGCCATTGAAGTCGTAAGAAAAGCTGTTAAGCTATGTCCGGAGATTACTGTAGTGGGAGTTGCCGGACCTGGGGATACCTTGGCAACACCTTATGCCTTACAAACTTTTCGCCTGATTAAAGAGGAATTTCCGGACATTATCAAATGTATGAGCACAAATGGTCTTTTGCTTCCAGAATACGCAGATGAAATTATCGATGTGGGCATTGACAGTCTGACTGTTACCGTTAATGCAGTTGATCCTGATATACAAGCTCAGATATGCGAAGGGATTGTCTATCATGGAAAATGTTATACGGGGCGTCAGGCAGCAGAAATACTTATAAAAAATCAACTTATTGGAATTCAGAAAGTTTCCGGAGCAGGGATTACAGTCAAAGTGAATACAGTACTGATTCCAGAAATTAATGCAGATCATGTGGCAGAAGTTGCAAAAACTGTTTCAGAACATGGGGCTAAAATTTATAACATCATTCCGCTGATTCCCCAGCATCACTTAAGCTGGTGCAGTGAGCCGAAATGTGACTTAATCAGCAAGGTAAGACAAGAAGCTGAAAATTATATTCGTGTATTCAGGCATTGCCAGCGTTGCAGGGCAGATGCTGCAGGAATTCCTGGAGGGAAGGATGTATCAGGCAGGCTTTATATCCGTCCTGTGGTCCTGGAAAATACTTTTTCTCATGGTTAATAGCAGCGAGTATGACTCGCTTCTATAAAGCTGTTAATTTTTAAGACTGACAGGAGGTGGTTTGATATGTGTAGTGACTGTGATGATATGTCAGATATGTATCAAAAATTTAAGTATTTAGGAGGAGAAATCATATGGCAAATGATTCAAAGAAAAAAGAATATCGTTTTGATACAAAAAAATTACGAGCAGGCTATGATCCAAAGGAGCATAACTATGCTGTATCACCACCTATTTATCAAACCACTTCATTTGATTTTCGTGATGTAGAACATGCCAAGGCATTGTTTGGATTACGTGAGCTTGGCAATTTGTATACCCGAGTTGGCAATCCAACCGTTGCAGTATTAGAACAGCGTGTTGCTGCACTGGATGGAGCCAGTGGTGCTATTGCTTTAGCTTCTGGTATGGCTGCTATAAGTTATACTTTACTCAATGTGGCAGAAGGTGGAGGACGTATCTTGACCTCTCCATACCTCTATGGGGGAAGTACAGACAGCTTTAAAAAGGTTTATCCTAAATTTGGCATTCACTTCGACTATGCAAAGAACCTCGAAAATCCTGAAAAACTTGCTGAAGAAATTAAACCGGATACCAAGGCGATTTATGTTGAAAGCATCAGTAACCCCAGTGGGGTGCTTTTAGATATTGATGCTATTGCAGAAGTTGCTCACGCTCATGGTATACCGCTCATTGTAGATAACACCGTGGCAACGCCATATTTATATAATCCTATTGCCCATGGAGCAGATATTGTGGTTTATTCTGCAACTAAGGGACTTACAGGCCATGGAAATGTCATTGCGGGATTGGTTCTGGAAAGTGGGAAATTTAACTGGCAGAGCGATAAATTCCCTCATTTCTCAGAAAAACTCTATACTTTGCGTGATATTCATGAGAATAACCGCAGTTACCTGGAAATATTCCCAGAGTTTCCGTTTACAGCCCGTATTCGTTTTAACTATCTTAACTATTTTGGGGCTGCTTTATCCCCATTCGATGCGTACCTTGTATTGATTGGCCTTGAAACGCTTTCTGAACGTGTAGCAAAACAAGTGAAGAATGCAGAGATTCTGGCAGAGTATTTAAAGAATCACAAGTATGTGGAATGGGTTCGCTATCCAGGTCTTAAGGAAAGTCCTTATTATGAACTTGCAAAACGGGATTTTCCAAAAGGAGCAGGGGGACTCTTAGCTTTCGGCTTTAAGGGGACAACAGCCCAAAGAGAGGCATTTCTTGATGCGGTAGAGCTATTCAAATATCATGTCAACATTGGAGATGCCCGAAGTTTGATTGTTAATTCACCTCAGACCACCCATAGTGAATTAGAACCGGATGAGAAAAAGATTGCAGACATTCCTGAAAACCTTATTCGTATTTCAGCAGGGTTAGAAGATCCGGAAGATTTAATAGCAGATCTTGAGCAAGCTTTTGAAAAAGCTTATGTCTGATACTTTAAAGGAGTAAAAGGAGGGTAAAATACGATGAGGAAAATGAAAAAACTAACCAAAATCCTGGTATCCATTTCTGTTTTGACGTTGATGTTTTCAGGCTGTGGAAAACAAGCTGCCACTGAAACTCAAACTCAGACCAATAACAATGTAGCTGAATCGAGTACAGAGTACAAATATGGGAAAATTGATATTCCGGGTAAAGATGGATCCCTTTGCGGTGCACCTATATATATTGCTTATGAAAAAGGCTTTTTTAAGGAGCAAGGGTTTGATGTCAACTTAATCTCTGCAGATTTTGAAACCCGCAAAATTGGATTAAATAATGGAACCATTCCTATTGTTAATGGAGATTTTCAATTCTTTCCTTCTATTGAGAATGGTGTGAAGGTAAAAGTGGTGGATGGTTTGCATTATGGCTGTATTAAACTGATTGTTCCAAAAGATTCATCGATTCAAACTGTTCAGGACCTTAAAGGCAAAAAGATTAGTGTGGATGAGATCGGTGGAACTCCCCATCAGGTGGCATCGGTATGGCTGGAGAAGAATGGGATATCTGCTAAACAAGAGGATGGGGAAGTTACCTTTCTTCCTTTCTCTGATGGTAATCTTGCGATTGAAGCTTTAAATAAAGGAGATGTGGATGTAGCGGCTTTATGGGATCCCTTTGGCTCTGTTCAGGAGAAAACAGGTAACTACCGTGTGATTCTGGATATTTCTAAAGATGATCCTTTTGCTGGAAAGTATTGCTGTTTCCTATATGCTTCCGAGAAGTTGTTAAATGAAAGTCCTGAAAAAGTTGCTGCACTGCTGCGTGCCTACAGAGCAGCCCAAAACTGGATTGCAGAAAATCCGGAAGAAGCAGTTGACATTATTATCAACGGCAAATATGCCCAGATCGAAGACAGAGACCTGGCGATTCAACTGATTAAAAGCTATAAGTATCCAACTGCCAGCGACAGAGAGAAAGATCCAACACAAGTATATGACAACGTTCAGTATTTTGCAGAGCAATTACATCAAATTGGCTATTTAAAGACAGATCCGAATACATTTGCTCAAGACTCATATGCAGAGGTTGATATTAACTTAGGTTTATAAGGATTTTTAAAATGATCTTTGCCCGGAGATTTTCCGGGCAAAAATAAATTAAAATTACAGGAGGTATTCTTATGCCCGGTTTAGCTAAGTTAAGATTGTCAGCACTTCCTGTATTTAAAGTAAAACAACATCATAAAAGGTATAAATTAATATCCGATAAAGAGTGGAAGTTTTCTTTTGTTTTAACACTTGTTGGATTTGTGATTGCCATAGCAGTCAATCTCTTTGTAAAGCAAGTAGCAGATGTCGAAATAAAGACTTATGAAGTTTTAGGAATTCCATTAACTTTTAATTCTTTTTACAGGTTAATTCTTTTAGTGATTGTTTTGCTTTATGCAGGTATTGGTATATTTTCATATTTTGATCCTCTAAGAAAAATAAAGTTTGTGGACAGAACTCCTTTTCGTTTTGCTGTGGGGATTGTCCTTGCTATCTGGGACATATTAGGAACAAAGTATCTGATTTTGCCGCAGCCTTTTTTCCCGGGACCTGCAAAAATTCTCGAACCTTTTCTTATGGAAGGAAAATTTATTTTTGAAAATATGCTTTACTCATTAAAACTCTATGCTGCTGGCTTTTCTATTGGTGTTCTATTAGGTGTTACGACAGGCATTTTAATTGGTTGGTTCCCCAAGGTCTATTACTGGGTATATCCCATATTAAAGATGACCGGTGTCATTCCTGCTGTAGCATGGATGCCTTTTGCCTTGACCCTTTTTCCAACTCCATTTTCGGCAGCAGTTTTTCTCATTGTAATTTGTGCATGGTTTTCTATTGCTTCACTGACTGCTTTGGGGGTACAATCCACACCAAAAGCACAATTTGAAGTAGCCAGAACTCTGGGGGCTAAAACTTCATATCTGGTATTTCATGTGGCAATCCCTCAGGCTATGCCACAGATTTTTACAGGTATAGCCAATGCCAATGGATTTGCTTTTACAACCTTGGTAATGGCAGAGATGATGGGCCAGCCTGGCGGACTGGGATATTATATTAACCTGAGTAAAGTATGGTCTGCTTATTATAAAGTATTTGCTTCTATTTTGATTATGGCAATTCTATTTAGCCTCATTACAAAAGTGCTTAGCTTAATACAGGACTATGTATTGCGCTGGAGGAAAGGATGGGTGAAAGAATGAGCAAGAATTTATCTGTAATCAGTGACATTATTTTGGATATGGAGAATGTAAGCCATACGTATTATGATGATTTAGGCAACCATGTAGAAGCTCTTAAAAACATTAATTTATCTGTTTTTCGTGGAGAATTTCTCTCGATTATAGGTGCTTCCGGGTGTGGAAAAACAACTCTTTTAAGGCTGATTGCAGGTCTCGAAAAACCAGATACGGGAACACTCATCCTTAACGGAGAAGAAATTTCAGAACCCGGTCCGGAACGGGGGTATGTTTTTCAAAACGGAGCCCTTTTTCAGTGGCTGACGATTGAAAAAAATATTGCGACAGGACTTAAAGCACGGGGAGTTTATAAAGAGTATAAAGATCTTGTGGGTCATTATATTGAACTTATAGGCCTAAAGGGATTTGAAAAATCTTATCCTCATCAAATCAGCGGTGGTATGGCACAGCGTGTTGCTATTGCAAGAGCACTTATTAACAATCCTAAAGTATTGCTTCTTGATGAGCCCATGGGAGCTCTGGATTCATTTACCCGTGCGGATATTCAGGATAAATTGCTTGAACTGCACAAGGAAAACAATACAACCATGATTTTAGTGACGCATGATGTGGACGAAGCGATTTATCTTTCAGATCGTATTGTCATTATGACACCTCGGCCTGGAAAAATTAGTGAGATTATGGAGATTAGACTTCCTCATCCGCGACATCGCGGCGGCACGGAATTTCTTGAAATTCGCAGAAGAATATTAGAAAAGCTGAAGCTTGCCAGTGCATTGCCTCAGCCAGAGTATATTATATAAATTTCGATTATATAGACTTTAATAAAGTTTGGAGGACAGAGCTATGAGAAAAGAAATTAGACAAATTGCGATTTATGGAAAAGGTGGTATCGGAAAATCCACCACTACACAAAATCTTACTGCAGCCCTTGCAGAAAGCGGGAAAAAAGTTATGGTGGTTGGGTGCGACCCAAAAGCGGATTCAACAAGACTTCTTTTAGGAGTTCTTGCACAGCGTACCGTTCTTGATACATTACGTGATACAGGAGAAGATGTGGAACTCAGTAATATTTTAAGTATTGGATTTGGGGGTATTAAATGTGTGGAATCTGGAGGGCCAGAACCTGGCGTTGGCTGTGCCGGCCGTGGGATCATTACCTCTGTTGGCTTATTAGAACAGCTTGGTGCTTATACAGAAGACTTAGATTATGTGTTTTATGATGTTCTGGGGGATGTTGTATGCGGTGGCTTTGCGATGCCAATTCGTGAAGGAAAAGCTCAAGAAATTTATATTGTAGCCAGTGGAGAAATGATGGCACTGTATGCCGCAAATAATATTGCAAAAGGAATTGCAAGGTTTGCCCGAAAAGGTGGTGTACGGCTGGGTGGCATCATCTGTAATAGCCGCAATGTAGACAGAGAGATTGAACTTCTTAGAGCTTTTTGCGCGGAATTAGGCACTCAGCTCATTCATTTTGTACCACGGGATAATGTGGTACAGCGTGCAGAAATTAATCGTAAAACCGTTATCGAATATGCACCGGATTCCAAACAAGCGGATGAATATCGTAGTCTCGCCAAAGCAATCGATGAGAACACATATTTTACAATTCCAAAGCCAATGTCCCATGAACGACTAGAAGAAATTTTGCTGGAATATGGACTCATGGATTCCATAAAAGACAATTATGCCATATGATGAACAACCATATAAGGGATTTTTTAACCAGACACTTTCTGATGGGATCAGAGAGTGTTTTTTATATAAAAGCAAAAGTGATTTGGAAAAATATTGAAATTATTTTTGGAATATATTGATTTAAAATATATATAATTCAAGAGATGGCTGAAGTAATAAGCTAGTTAAAATGTATAAATATCATTTAGGTATTCGTTGATAATATATATGTTTTGAATAGTAATAATCAAATAAAGGTGAAAAAATAAAATATTTAATAAATTATCAACAAACTATTGCCTTAATTTTGTAACTATGATATAATTCATATCGGAAACGTTACCGACCTAATCTTGGTAATGTTATCTTTCTATAGAGGTCAGGTGAAGGAATGAACAATTATACTATAAAGGATATAGCAAGGATTGCAGGTGTTGGTGTAACCACTGTGTCCAGAGTTCTCAATAATGGATATGGTGTCAGTAAGGAAACCAGAGCGAAAGTTATGGAGGTTATAGAAAAGTGCAATTATATTCCTAACTCCAATGCGAAGCATTTAAAGCAAGTCACCTCCCAAATCGTATGTATCATTGTAAAGGGTACCTATAATCCTTTTTTCCATGATATGGTTGTGGAACTGCAAAAATGTGTAGAAGCGGAAGGATATATACCCTTAGTGAGTTACATAGATGAAGATGAAAATGAGATCAGATGTGCAAATCAGTTAATAAAGGAAAAGAAGGCTCAGGGCATTATCTTTTTAGGCGGTAGTGCTGTAGACAAAGAAGAGGAATTACATAAATTAAACAGTCCTTGTGTATATGCGACTTCCAGTGCCAGCGACTGTAACGTTTCAGGTGTGAGCAGCGTATCTATCGATGATTGTCTGGAGGCAAGAAGAGCTGTAACTTATTTGCTTGATTCAGGGCATAAAAACATTTTGGTTGTAGGAGGAGCAATTTATCAGAAAGATTTGATGTACAACAGATATCAAGGTGTGTTGGAAGCCTTTGAAGAGCGAAGTATGCATTTTGATAAGAAAAATATGTATATTGAATCGAAGTTTTCCTATGCCGCTGCCTATGAAAGTATGTCCAGTTTTTTAAAGCTGAATAAGCCGATTACAGCAGTATTTGCTATGTCAGATGTCATGGCTATAGGCATTGCCAAATGTGTTATCGATCATGGACTTAAAGTGCCAGAAGATATATCTATTATAGGTTTTGATGGTATTGAACAGGCTTGGTTTTATAATCCGACCATTACAACGATTAAACAACCTTCTGTGGAAATAGCGAAAAAGAGTGTGGCGCTATTAATTAAGACCATTCGAGATAAGGCTTTTTCTCAGCACTTAACCGTTTCAGGAAAGCTTTTAAAAGGCAATTCTGTTAAAGTAATGAGCTAAAAAAGTCTCTGAAAGAGATTTTTAAATAAAAAATATTAAAAATGGAGGGAATATTATGTCAAAAAAACTCAAAAAAGTAATGGCTTTGGTTCTTGCTGCTGTCATGTCAACAGCATTATTTGCAGGATGTGGTAATAAGGGAGCAAGTACTTCTACCGGTAACAGTAGCACTACTACAAGTAGTAATACTCAAGATACAGGTAGCAAAGAAAAAGTTACATTAAAGGTTTGGGGTGCGCAAGAAGAACAACCATTGTTAAAAGAAATGGTTGAATCCTTTAAAGCAGCTCATCCAGAGAAAGAATATGATATTACCCTTGCTGTTGTAAGTGAATCTGACCTTAAAGGTAAGTACTTGGATGACCCGGCAGCTGCAGCTGACGTTTTTGCCTTTGCTAATGACCAGATTTGGGACTTATATAATGCAGGTGCATTATATGAAGTGACCAGAAATAAAGACGCTATTATCAGTGCAAATATTGAAGGTGCAGTAGATGCAGCTACCATTGACGGTAAATTATATGCTTATCCGATGACTGCTGACAACGGATATTTCTTATACTATGACAAGAGCGTTATAAGCGATGAAGAAGCTAAGACATTGGATGGAATTTTAGCAGCGGCTGATAAGGCTGGCAAAAAAGTAGTTATGGACATTTCCAACGGATATTACATAGCTTCCTTCTTCTTTGGAGCAGGCTGTACATTAAAGATTGAAAACGGTAAACAAGTTTGCGATTTCAACAATGCAAATGGACTTAAAGCTGCAGAAGCTATAAAGGCATTTACAGCTCATAATGCTTTTATGACTGGTGATGATCCAGTAATAACTGCTCAGATCGGCGACACAGTAGCAGCAGCTGTTACCGGTACCTGGAATGCAGAAGTTATTAAATCAAAATTAGGCGATAACTTTGGAGTAGCAAAACTTCCAACATATACTTCCGGATCAGAGCAAATTCAGATGGGCAGCTTTATGGGTTACAAGCTGGTTGGTGTAAACAGCCAGACCAAATTCCCGGTAGATGCTATGGATTTTGCTGAATGGATTACTAATGAAGAAAATCAGAAACTTAGATATGAAAAGAGAGGTTTAGGACCTTCAAATAAGAACGTTGCTGAAAGCGAAGCAGTTAAATCCAATCCTGTATTAGGTGCATTGGCAGAACAAAGTAAATATGCTGTTTCACAAAAAGATGTACTTGGTAGTTACTGGACACCAGCTGAAGCTTTTGGAGCAGCTTTGGAAGCAAAAGACTACTCAAAATCTCTTCAAGAACTATTGGATGAAATGGTAGCGCAAATTCAACAATAGATTTTCCTGATGAGAAAAACGGCTGGAACTATTTCTGGCTGTTTTTCTATTAGATTTCTTATATTTATATATGTTGGAGGTATATATGGAAGATATTAATGTATCCAAAGAGATCAGCAATGACAAATCCCTCTTTCTTAAAGCCTTGAAAAAAGGTGATCTTGTAACAAAATTAAGCTTCATTATTATGGGCTTGGGATGCATTTTAAGAGGACAGATCGTAAAAGGATTGTTTTATCTTGCTCTTCAGGTATGCTTTATCGTATACATATTAAATAGCGGATGGTATTATTTAAGTAATCTGACTACACTGGGAAAATTCGAGCAATACCAGATATGGAATGAGGAACTTCAGATCTATGAATATAAACCTGGAGACAACTCCATGTTAATTTTGCTGTTTGGTGTTGTTAGCTTATTTATAATTGCTGCAATAATTGTGATGTATATTAAAAGTGTTAAGCAAGCTTATAGGTGCGAATTGTTAAGAAAGGCGGGAAAGAAGCCTTCCACTTTTATAGAAGATGTAAAAGATCTATTCGATAAAAATTTTCATATGACATTATTGACTTTTCCTACGATCGCAGTAACACTTACAATCATTATGCCGCTTACTTTTATGATTTTGATGGCATTCACAAACTTTGACAGGAACCACCAACCGCCGGGAAAGCTCTTTACCTGGGTTGGATTTGAGAATTTCAGGAACATCATCTGGACGAATCCTCAGATGTCCACAACTTTTGTCGGTATTTTAATTTGGACTTTTATATGGGCTTTTTTTGCTACATTTAGTAACTATATTCTTGGAATGCTTTTAGCGATAATTATCAATAAGAAAGGAATTAAGTTTAAAGGATTCTGGAGAACCTTATTTGTATTGACTGTTGCAGTTCCCCAGTTCGTATCATTAATGCTTATGTCCAGAGTCTTCCAGGATCAGGGGATTGCCAATGTAATTCTGCAGAACTTAGGACTTATTAAGACTCCTATTAAGTTTTTGACCGATGGAGACATTGCAAAGATACTTGTAATATTAGTTAATATATGGATTGGGGTTCCCTATACTATGTTGATCACATCAGGAATTCTTATGAATATTCCTGATGACTTGTATGAAAGCGCAAAGATTGATGGCGCTGGCCCTGTAACAGCTTTTATAAAAATTACGTTACCATACATGCTCTTTGTGACAACTCCATATTTAATCACTCAGTTTGTTGGAAACATTAACAACTTTAACGTTATATATTTGTTGACTGAAGGAAAGCCATTCTCTCTTAGCTACTATCAGGCAGGAGAAACAGATTTGCTTGTGACTTGGCTGTATAAACTTACTGTAAATGAACAGAACTATTCTCTTGCATCTACTATAGGGATCATCATATTTTTAATCAGTGCATCATTATCACTCATTGCCTATAATAGATCTGCATCTATTCAAAAGGAGGATACTTTCCAATGATCAATCAAAATAAATCTAATGAAGTAAGAACTGGTTATGGCATGAGAAATAAAATAGCCAATGCCATAATCTATGTTATTTTAACAGTGCTAGGCATACTCTGGATTATTCCGTTGGTATGGCTTATTCTTCAGTCTTTACGAGAAGAACCGGGCGCATACACCTCCTATGTTTTGCCTAAAAACTATACACTAGATAATTATATCAGACTGTTTACTGAGACCGATTTGTTCAATTATCCCAGATGGTTTATGAATACCTTGATAGTGGCAATATTTAGTTGTATTTTATCTACTTTATTGGTTTTAAGCATTAGTTATGCTTTCAGTAGATTGAAATTTAAAGCAAGAAAACCTATGATGAATGTAGCTTTGATTTTACGTATGTTTCCGGGGTTTATGTCCATTGTCGCTGTTTATCATATACTGAAGGCTGTAGGATTAGACCAATCCCTGGCGGCTTTAGTGATCGTGTATTCTGGTGGAGCTGCTTTGGAGTATTTGATTGCCAAAGGATTCTTTGATACGATTCCTAAGGCTTTAGACGAGGCTGCAATTATAGATGGAGCAACTCAAAGCCAAGTATTTTGGCAGGTTACATTGCCGCTTTCAAAACCAATTGTTACTTATACTGTGTTGACATCTTTCATAGCTCCCTGGATAGACTTTATATTTGTCAGTGTCATTATGAAAGATAATTATCAGAATTACACAATTGCCCTTGGATTACATCAGATGATTTCAAGAGAAAATCTCTACAATTATTTCACGCGTTTCTGTGCAGGTGCAGTATTAATTGCGATACCTATTACAATTTTATTTATCATTATGCAGAAGAACTACGTAGAAGGTGTAACCGGAGGTTCTGTAAAAGGTTAAGGTGTGTTGGAGGAGCTTAAATATGAGAAAAGTCCTGGGGATTATATTGTGCTTTGTTATGCTTCTTATGGGTGGGTGCAGTGATCATTTGCAGGTTAATCTTATAGATGACAATTATAGAAATTATTATGAAATTTTTGTTCGTTCTTTTTATGATTCAGATGGAGATGGTATTGGTGATATCAGAGGCATAACAGAGAAGCTGGACTATTTAAAAGATAATGATTTCAAAACTAAAAAAGACTTGGGGATAGATGGGATATGGCTTATGCCTATAATGCCATCTCCCACCTATCATAAGTATGACGTTACGGACTATTATTCCATAGATCCTCAATATGGGACCATGGAGGATTTTGAAGAATTAATCAGGAAGTGCAATGAAAGAGGTATTAAGGTAATTATTGATTTGGTTGTAAACCATACCTCTGCACAGCATCCATGGTTTTTATCCGCAAAGAAAAGTTTAGGGATAGACCCCTGTGGCCAGGAAGTGTGTTCATATCCTGAATTATGCAGGGAGCACAATCCATATGTCAAATATTATAATTTCTCTCAGGAGCAAAAGGCTGGATATCACTCGGTAGATATGCCTTCAGGCTGGTATTATGAAGGCCAGTTCTGGGACCAGATGCCGGATTTGAACCTGGACAATCCAGAAGTAAGAAAGGAAATCGAAAACATAGGGAAATTTTGGATAGAAAAAGGAGTTGCTGGGTTCAGAGTAGATGCAGTTACTTCTTTTTACACTGGAAATACTACAAAAAGTGTGGAATTCTTAAAAGATTTTAATGAGAGAATGGAAGCTTATAAGAAGGATGTTTATATAGTTGGTGAAGTATGGTCGGATGCAGGTACTATATCTGAATATTATAAGAGTGGAGCAGACAGCTTCTTTAACTTTCCTTTTGCAGATAATAGCGGAAAAATAGTTTCTGTGATAAGAAATAGAGACGGTGTTGGATTTAGTAAGTCCCTGGAAGAATGGCAGAGTAAAATAAAAAGTATAGATGAGGATGCTATTGATGCACCTTTTATATCCAATCATGATCAAAGCAGAAGTGCAGGATTTTTAGCTCAGAATCTTGTTCATATGAAAATGGCTGCCAGTCTTTATCAGTTGATGCCAGGGAATACCTTCATATATTATGGCGAAGAAATAGGAATGATTGGTTCAGGCAAAGATGAAAATAAGAGATTGCCTATGGTATGGTCTGTTACAAATCAAAAAGGGATTACTGAAGCACCGCCATATGCAGATTATACAGGAACGATAGAGGCTGGCGTTGCCGAACAAGAGAAAGATCAGAACTCCTTGCTTCAATTTTATAAGGAACTTATAAGAATAAAAAATGAAAATCCTGAAATTCAGAGAGGAAAAGTAACTTCCTTAGATTTGGAGAATCCTGCGGTGTGTGCTTACAGTTTGGAATATAATGGTTCCAAGATATATGTTATTCATAATCTGGCAGATGAACAGGCAGATTTAGATCTAAGTGGAGATAAGTATTCTGATCTTAAGATCAGGGGGGAATTAAAAACCAATGGCGGAAAGATTACCTTGAAAAATGGTAGGCTGACGATGCCTTCCATGTCAACAGTGGTTCTGAAGTATTAAAATTCATGAATACGTATAAAAAAGCAAGCTGCAAAACTATTAGGTTTTGCAGCTTGCTTTTTTAGTATATAGGAAATTCTTTCGAGTTTCCTATATACTAAAAACCTTCCGGCAGAATGCGCATTCGCGCAAGAATTTTACAAGGAAAACTCAATTTTATTGCATAATTACAAATAATTGTTATTTCGATACTGAGTAGGGGTAATTCCAGTAAAAGCTTTAAAGGTTCGGGTAAAATGACTTTGATCATAAAAGCCTAGAAGCAGTGCAATATCCAAAATACTCTTGTTGGTGCTTAATAAATAGGACTTTGCCCTTTCTATTTTGATTTTTTTAGAATACTGCATAATGGTCATGCCCATTTTACCTTTAAAACACTTTGAAGCATAACTCATGGAGATATCCAGGTCCTTTGCCAACTTTTCCAGGGAGACATGGTTTTCGATATTTACGTGCAGATATTGAAGAATCTTATTGACAATAAAGGTATCTGTAACTACTGCATCATAGATAAGAAGATCCAAGTATTTTGAAGCGATCTCCAGTTCTAAAGCTTGAAGCTCTTTTATGGTGGATGCTTTAAAAATTTTCATGTAAAACTTGTTGTAAAGGTCACTGAAGCTTTCCTTAAAGGTGGCTTTTGCTAAAACTTCTCTGATAAAAACGATGTTCCACATAAAAAGGTCATTTTTTTTATGTTCAAATAAAATGTCATTTTCAAGTTCTTCTTTATGTTTATTTTTTATTAATTCAATAATGGCATCTTTTGAATTAGATTCTACAAGCAATGAAATGATAGGACTAAAGAAATATTTATCCGAAATAAAGCCATCCAGAGGCATAAAATCACTCCCTTGATAAGAAACTGATTTGCTTTAATGTAACATGATACAAAAATACTGGTCAATAGAAAATGGAAAATTTGATACAAAAAATACTAAATATATACAAATGTTCTAAGATGGCTTTGATATAATACTTTTGAAAGATACGAATTATAAATTTCATGGAGAGGGAAACGATATGAATAAACACGCGATATTTCACATTACTACCGCTCCTTATGCTTATGCAAAAGATAAGGATACACTAAGTCTCAGAGTTCGAACAGCAAAAAATGATATGAGAGAGGTAAAGGTACATTATAAATGCAGATATGACTGGCAAAATCCTTTTAAAGAAAAAACGATGAAACTTTTTGCACAAACGGATCTCTTTGATTTTTATGAAGCAGATGTGCAAATAGAAAAGAACAGATACAGATATTATTTTGAGTTCATTGATCGGGAAGGAAATCAATTATATCTGGATGAAAGAGGACTTCAGGAAGAACTTATAGAAGGTCCAGAGATCCCAGGTTTTCAATATGCTTATATTGGAGAGGCAGATGTTTATGAGGAATGTAAATGGATGCAGGAAGCAGTAGTCTATCAGATATTCCCTGATAGATTTTGCAACGGAGATCAAAGCAATGATCCGGAAAACATCTTGGCATGGGGTGAACCTGTTACGACTGAATCCATGTTTGGGGGAGATATTCAGGGAATAATAGATAAGCTGGATTATCTTCAGGATTTGGGAATAGATCTGATTTATCTGACTCCAATATTTAAGTCTACATCAAACCACAAATATAATACGGCAGATTATTATGATATCGATCCCCATTTTGGTACTGTAGAACTGGTGAAGGAACTGGTTAAAAAGTGCCATGAAAGAGGGATAAAAATTATTTTTGATGCAGTATTTAACCATTCTGGAGATGATTTTTTTGCCTTCAAAGATTTATTGGAGAATCAGGAAAAATCTAAATATAAGGATTGGTATTTCCTGGAAGGGTATCCTGTAAGTACTGAGAAGGTTAACTACTATACGTTTGCTAATGATGTCAGTGTCATGCCAAAATTAAATACCGCTAACCCGGATGTAAAGGAATATTTCTTGAAGGTCGGTGAGTATTGGGTAAAAGAAGTTGGCATAGACGGATGGCGTCTGGACGTTTGTGATGAAGTGGATCATGAATTCTGGAGGGCATTTAGAAAGACAATAAAATCAGTCAATAAAGATGTGGTGATCGTTGGAGAAATACAGCATGAAGCCGTTAGTTTCCTAAGCGGCGATCAACTGGATAGTATTATGAACTATCCTTTCAAATGGGCTTTAGTAGATTTCTTTGCGAAGAGAAAAATAGACGAGAAAGAATTTAACAATCTGGTAACCATGAACAGGGTAAATTATATGCGCAGCATCACAAGGCAATTGTGGAATCTCTTTGGAAGCCATGATACGGCAAGGTTCTTATATGAATGCGACGGAAAAGTAGACAGAATGAAGTTGGCTATGGTTTTTCAGTTTTGCTTTGAGGGAGTTCCCTACATATATTATGGGGATGAAGTAGGTATGACCGGTGGACATGATCCTTTCAACAGAGCTTGTATGATTTGGAATGAAGATGAGCAAAACAAAGATCTTCTTCAACTCTATAAAAAGCTCATTGCAATCAGAAAGGAAAATAAGGAATTGATTTACGGGGATTATAAACCTCTTTATTTAGAGGATAATGTTATAGTATTTGAAAGAAATGATGGTGAGAATTCCATGATCATTGCTATCAATAATAATGAAGAAGACTATGTTGTGAATAAGCTCTTTAAAAAGAAGACAATAGACCTTATATCTGAAGAGCCAGTATCTTTAAATAAAGAACTTGCTTTAAAAGCAATGGAATACAGAATTTTAAAGGTGGTGAAATAAAGATTAAAAGTGACAGATTAATGAATTAACAATATGATCATAATCATTGGGGTGGAGGGGAATGTACGAAAATTACATTTTTGATTTGTATGGTACTTTGGTAGATATCAATACCAATGAGGAAAAGCGGAGACTATGGGAAAAACTTGCTTTGTTTTATGGTTATAATGGAGCTGCCTATAAACCTAAAGAACTTAAAAGGGCATATTTGAAAGAAGTGGAAGAAGGGCTGGTTAACAATACTAAGACAAAATATCCGGATATAGATATCAGACTCGTTTTTAAAAAGCTTTATAATGACAAGGGAGTAGATTGCAGTAAAGTACTTATTGCAGAAACCACAAAGCTTTTCAGATGTCTGTCAGTAAATTATATTAAGCTTTATGCCGGAGTGAGAGACTTGCTTGAAAATTTAAAGGCTAAAGGAAAGAAAATATATATGCTTTCTAATGGCCAACGTAGTTTCACTGTTCCAGAATTAAAGTATCTGGGGATCTATGATTATTTTGATGGATTATACAGTTCTTCTGATATAGGAATCTGCAAGCCTGATCCTGCTTTTTTCCAGTACTTGATTAATGAGCAGCAAATTGATATATCCAAAAGTGTTTTTATAGGTAATGATCATTTTGCTGATGTTGAAGGCTCAAAAAGAGTGGGGCTTGATTGCATTTATGTTCACAGCAATCAGTCCAGAGAGGTTACGGAAGTGGACAGCACATATCAGATTTGGGATGGGAATTTGAGTAAAGTTTTATCATTTAGCAGAAATTGAGTTTGGAATTTAAGAGTTTTTGTAAAAGCGTTCACTTATATTATTTTACTTATATTATTTTTAAGATAAAATATAAGGTGAACGCTTTTTGAGGAGGATTTTTGATGGGGAATCTTTTAGAAAAAAATCATCTATTTTAATTGGCAGTATAATAGTTTTTATATTAAAAATTAAAGTAAAATCTTTAAAAGTATGATTAAATAACTGATAGGTCAAAACCTAAGGAAGTCAGCATTTCTAGGTCCTGGGCAATATTACTTCCCACAGTTGTTAATAAATCTCCTGTGATGGTGGCGTTGGCACCGGACAGAAATACCTTTTTCCCACCATCTTTAAAATAACATCTTCCTGCCGCCATTCGGATATATGCTGTGGGATTAATGTAACGAAAGATTGCTATGGTTCTTAGTATTTCATCTTCAGAAAGAGGCTTTAAATTCTCATAACATGTATTTTCAATGGGTATAAGTGCATTGATCGGAATTGATTCTATCTCCAACTCCGCTAGGCTGATGGCCATATCTATTCGGTCTTCCCAGGTTTCTCCCATTCCTATAATCCCCCCGGAACAAACTTTTAGCCCTGCTTCTTTGGCAAGTTTAATTTCATTGATTTTGTCTTCGTAGGTATGGGTTGTACATATATTGGGGAAATATCGTTTAGATGTTTCGATGTTTGCATGATACATTGAAACACCTGCTTCTTTTAAACGAATAAGTTGATCTTTTGTTAATAACCCGTGGGATGCACAAAGTTCAATTTCGCATTCAGCTTTCATTTTTTGATAGGATAGAAGAGCTTTTTCAAAATCCTTGTCACTTAAAGTTCTTCCTGATGTTACAATAGAGTAGCGGTGTACGCCTTTTTCCTGGTGTTTTTTACAGTCTTCAAGGATTACATCCGGATCTAAAAATTCATATTCCTTAATTCCTGTTTTATGATGAGAAGACTGAGCGCAGAATTTGCAGTTTTCGCTGCAACGACCACTTCGACCGTTAATAATACTGCAAAGATCTGCTTTGTTACCGCATAATGCCTCACGAATCATATTTGCACCTTCAAATAATTCTTCCGAATCAGCTTCTAAAAAGAAACTGAAATCTTCACCTCTTTTTAAACGTCTGCCATTAATAATTTCTTTCGCTAAATTTTTTACATCTATTTTCATAGTTTCCCTCCATAGCAGTAACAGTATAATTTTGATTCATAGACGACTTGTGTAAATTCAAAAAATCTTTAACGTATATTAAATATATATTATCTTTAAAACATTGTCAACTAAACAACGAAAACAAGTTGACAATAAAACGAAAATGTTTTTTTACATGATTTTGAATATGGGAGGCAATATTTAGGAAAGTGAAAAACTGCCGCTAAAGTCAAATGATTTTAGAGACAGTTTTATGTGGTTTAAATTTTAAATTGCTTTACGATATTCACCAGAGAATTTGATTTTTCATTGGCAGATGTACTGATTTGGGTGATGGCATGAACCATGTTATGTATGGATGCTAAAAGTTCCTCCGAAGTTGAACTGAATTCGGTAACAATATCGTTAATGACTTTTGAAAGATCGTTGTAACGTTCACTGGTTTGTACCAGGTCTTCATAATCATTCAGTACTTTCTGGTCAATGAAGTCCATAATTTCCATAGAGCTTGAAGAAAGAGTATTTACTATTGTCAGTACTTGATGAGTTACTTCCTGAATGCGGGATACTGAAGTTTTAGATTCTTCAGCTAACTTTCTTATTTCATCTGCAACTACGGCGAAACCTTTACCGGATTCACCAGCTCTTGCTGCTTCAATGGCTGCATTCAAGGAGAGCAGATTGGTCTTGGTTGTAATATCTAATATGGTGTTGGACAGTTCATGAATTTGCTCAACAGCTTTAGTTTGTTCAATGGCACTTTGCAAGTTGGTTTTTGATTTGCTGTACAGATCCAAAGCTTCTTGTTTAGAAGAGATTGCTGACATTTTTATTTTTTCGCTTATCAAGTTGACTTTGCTGACAGTAGCTGCACCTTCCTGGGCTTTTGAGGCGATGGATTCAATGGCCTTTTCTACTTCCAGGGAGGTGGCATTCATCTCTTCACTTGAAGCGGCAGTTTCTTCTGTTCCTGCGGATAATTCTTCTGTAGTGGAGGAAATCTCTTCAATACTTTGATTCAAGGTATACATGTTATTATTAACAGTAGTTAACATTTCACTAATAATAGAAGATTCATCAGCAACTGCTTTCATCATTGATCGCATAGAGTTTTGCATCTTATCAAGCGAATTAGCCAAACTACCTATTTCATCCTTTTTTTCTAAGATTTTTTGGGGGATATCTCCAGTAAAGTCCCCGGTAGATATAACATTAAGATATTGAGTGATTTTCTTGATCGGCTGAGTAATATTGCCTGCAATCAATATCGTTAAAACTATACCAATCAATATGAAAACAACAGATACTATCATCATAGACTGAGTCAAATCAGCTATCTTGGTTAAGACCACTGATTTTGGTGCTGTTACAGCTAAAGACCAGTTAGTTCCTTCCACAGGATAATATCCCATATATTTGGTCATTTCATTGAATGTATATTCGCCTACACCGATTAGTCCTTCAGTCATATTCTTTGCAAGTTTATATAGCCCTTCTAACTCGGGATTAGTTTCATAGTCATTAAAAATATTGTACATTTCCATAACAAGATTATGATCCTTATGTGCTACAACAGTACTATTATTGTTAATCATAAAGACTTCTTGATTACTATATTGCATTTCAGCAATAAAATTACTTAATTCATTGCCGTCACGATTTGCAAGCAGTACGCCTATCACAGTATTATCTTCTTTGATTGGAACTCCAAAGACTACAATAATGCTGCCATCGGTCTTGCTGACTATGGGATCTGAAACAGTACTTTCTCCAGCTAAAGCTTTAATAAAGAACTCCCGTTCATGAATATCTATACTATTCCCGGAGGTGATGAATGAAATACCGCTTGTATCAGCAATCACAATGTCTTTATATCCGCTGCGGTTTATTTCATCTTGAAGAAGATCTAATTTTTCTTTAGTTGTCAAGTCTTTGCTTTTGATCCATGGACTATTTGCAATTGTTTCCAATGCATTGAGTTGAGCGGTTACTTTCTCGGAAATAATTTTGGCATCGGCTCGGGCTATTTCTAAAAGATTTTCATCAATGGTTGTTTTTAGTGCATCATTAGCATTTAAGTAAGCAGAAATCCCTAGGCCAGTACAGACTACAAACATTAACGTTCCAAACAACAAAGTTATTTGCTTAGTAATACTTTGAAATTTCATCAATTCATCTCCCTCTTTCTTATTTTTGGTCTTGTACCACAAAAGTGCTGAACCTATTAAGAAAAAGGGATTCAACAGTTTTAATTAAGTTAACTAGTATGAATCCTGCTGACATAATAGTAGATGGCAGTATTTTCAATGGAATTTTAGTGGATAATTCCCTGTAGATGTTCTTAACCCTAGACCCGTTTCCTTTGAAATTTTCAAAATAGCTATTCAACTTTTTTGTGTGATGTTGTATATTATATAATAAAAAGAGAAGTTGTCCAATAAAAATTGTGGATTATATGAAAAAAATTCGATGTTGTACGTCAAAATTTAAGCATATTTTATAGTAAATAGGAGGAGAAGAAAATGAAGGAAGTTTATGAATTTTTAAAGAATTGCGGTACATATTATTTGGCTACAGTTGAAGGAGATCAGCCAAGGGTTAGACCATTTGGTACAGTGGATATTTTTGAAGGGAAACTTTATATCCAGACAGGCAAAATTAAAGAGGTATCTAAACAGATCCAGGCCAATCCAAAAGTAGAACTCTGTGCTTTTGCTGATGGAAAATGGCTTAGAGTAGCTGGCAAATTAATTAGAGATGACAGAGTAGAAGCTAAAAAGCATATGCTTGACAATTACCCGGAACTTAAAGCAATGTACTCAGCAGAGGACGATAATACAGAGGTCCTTTACTTTGAAGATGCGATAGCTACTTTCTATTCATTTACTGAAGAACCAAAGGTAATTAAATTCTAATAGAAAATACCATGTTGGAATTCTTCATTCATGTACAGGGAGAAAGGTGAATTAAGCAATGGGAGATTTATCCAAATTACCTAACATTGGAGTTAAGCTGGAACAGCAGCTCTTAGATGTTGGTATTGCCACAGCGGAAGAGTTAAAAAGTGTGGGCAGCCGTGAAGCATGGTTACGGATTCTTCATCGTGATCCGTCTGCTTGCCTTATGCGGCTTTCAGCGCTGGAAGGTGCAATTCAGGGTATACGATGGCATAACTTGGACAGCGAAACAAAGAAATCTCTTAAAGAATTTTATCACAAACATAAGGGTGAATAATAAGATAAAATATTTTAATTCATAATAAATGCTGGAGATATGTGATTCATTCATGTATAACAGCATTTATTTTTTTCATAATAATATACTTATGAAATGTTATTATGTATGCAAAAAAATAATTGCCACTAAAATCTTTTGATCTTAGCGGCAGAAAATTAGTATGCTCTAAATTTTAAATTGTTTAACTATATTTACTAGGGATCCTGATTTTTCATTGGACGTATTTGCTAAATCTACGACCTTTTTAGACATATTTACAATCTCTTCTGCCTTTGCAGCAATATTTGATATTCCCATTGCTTCTTCATTGACAGAGGAGCTGATTTGAGTAATGGCATGAACCATGTTATGCATGGAAGCCAAAAGCTCTTCTGAAGTTGCACTGAATTCTGTTGCGATATCGTTAATGACCATAGAAAGTTCATTATAGCGTTCACTGGTTTGCACCAGACCTTCATAATCATTCAGTACTTTCTGGTCAATAAAGTTCATAACATCCATAGAACTGGAAGAAAGAGCATTAACTACAGACAGAACTTCATTGGTTACTTCCTGAATGCGGGATACGGAAGTTTTAGATTCTTCAGCTAACTTTCTTATTTCATCTGCAACTACGGCAAAACCTTTTCCGGATTCACCAGCTCTGGCTGCTTCTATGGCTGCATTTAAAGAGAGTAAATTGGTTTTTGCTGTAATCTCCAATATCGTATTGGAAAGTTCATTGATTTGCTCAACAGCTTTAGCCCGTTCTATTGCATTCTGCAAATGGTTTTTTGTCTTACTGTACAGATCCAGAGCTTCTTGTTTGGAAGAAATTGCGTTATTTTTCATTTCTTCACTCATTAAGCTTACTTTATTGGCAGTAGCTGCACCTTCTTGGGCTTTTGAAGCTATGGATTCGATGGCTTTTTCTACTTCCAGGGAAGTGGCATTCATTTCTTCAGTGGAAGCGGCAGTTTCTTCTGTTCCTGCGGACAATGCTTCTGTAGTGGAAGAGATCTCTTCAATACTTTTATTTAGAGCAAACATATTATTATTAATGCCGGCTAGCATCTCACTGACAACAGAAGATTCATTTACTACTGCTTGCATCATTGTTCGGATAGAATGCTGCATTTTATTAAGTGAATTAGCCAAACTGCCTATTTCATCTTTCTTTGATAATATTTTTTTAGATATATTTCCTGTGAAGTCTCCGGTAGCTATAACATTAAGATATTTGGTGGTTTCTTTGATTGGCTGAGTAATACTGCGGGCAATCAGTATTGTGATCCCTATTCCCATTACTATGAAAATAGCAGAGACTATGATGATCATCACGGTCAAATCAGTTACCTTAGCCATGATTACTGATTTGGGTGCGGTTACGGCTAAAGACCAGTTGGTTCCTTCTACGGGATGAAAAGCCATGTATTCAGTGATTCCACCAAAAATATATTCTCCCAATCCTCTTTCTCCCTCGGTCATTTTCTTTGCAAGATTATATAGTTTTTCTACTTCAGGATTGGTTTGATAATCATCAAAAATATTGTACATTTTTAGGACAAGATTTTGGTCTGGATGTGCGATGACGGTACTTTTATCATTAATCATAAAAACTTTTTGGGCGCCGTACTGCATTTCAGCAGTATAATTGCTTAACGTATTACCGTCTTGCCTTGCGATCAGTCCTCCTGTCACGATATTATCTTCTTTGATAGGAACTGCAAAAATTACGGAAATAGAGTTGTCTGTCGGATGGACTATGGGATCTGAAACGATACTTTCTCCCAGTAATATTTTATTAAAATAGTCTCCTTCACGAAGATCGAGGCTGTTTTCAGATGTGGAAAGGGCAATGCCATTGGTAAAAGCAATTGAAATATCTTTAAATCCACTGCGTTCTACTTCATCCTTAAGAAGGTTCAATTTTTCTTTAGTTGTCAGGTCCTTACTTTTGATCCATGGACTGTTTGCCAGCGCTTCCAGAGCATTGAGATCAATCTTTATTTTTTCAGAAATAATCTTGGCATCGGCCCGGGCTATTTCTAAAAGATTCTCATCAATGCTCGCTATGAGCGCATCATGAGCGTCTAAATAAGCGGCAATCCCTAGACCCACACAGATTAAAAACATTAATACACCGAACAGTAAAGTTATTTGATGAGTAATACTTTTAAATTTCATTTTAAGTTCCCCCTTCTTATTTTTAAGTCCTACCTAAAAAAGGAATATAAACTTTATTTTATTGGCATGAATCTTGCCGGTGGAATAAAAAACGGAAACGTTTTCGATGAAATTTAAAAAAAAATCCCCCCTATTTTTTGTAACAAATTCTATATATATGATAGTAATATTATACAACAAAAATATAATTTTTCCAATAAAGTTTGTTAAACTTTTTGAAAAATGGGCAAGTTTTAAAATTACTGTTTCGAGAGAATTATCTGTAAAGTAATATTAGAAAGGTTCAAAAAACAGAAATTTGCTTTATTGCTTATGGATAGTGAAGTTTTATACGCAAAAAATTTGCCGCTAAAATCTTTTGATTTTAGCGGCAGAAAGTAGATATAATCTAAATCTTAAATTGCTTTACGATATTTACCAGAGATTTTGATTTTTCATTTGATGAGTTTGCCAAATTTACGACATTTTCAGTCATATTTACAATATTTTCGGCTTTTTCAGCAATGTTTGTTATTCCTATTGCTTCCTCACTAGCAGAGGAACTGATCTGAGTGATCGCATGAACCATGTTATGTATGGATGCCAAAAGTTCTTCTGAGGTTGAACTAAATTCTGTTACGATGTCATTAATAACTTTAGAAAGATCATTATAACGTTCACTGGTTTGTACCAAGCTCTCATAATCTCCCAGTACTTTTTGATCAATAAAATCCATAATTTCCATTGAACTTGAGGAAAGAGCATTAACAACTGATAGAACTTCTATGGTCACTTCCTGAATGCGGGATACAGAAGTTTTAGATTCTTCAGCCAGTTTTCTGATTTCATCTGCAACCACGGCAAACCCTTTTCCTGATTCGCCAGCTCTGGCAGCTTCAATGGCTGCGTTCAAAGAGAGTAAATTGGTTTTGGCTGTAATCTCTAGAATGGTATTGGACAGTTCATGAATTTGCTCTACAGCTTTAGCTTGTTCAATTGCAGTTTGCAAATTGGTCTTTGATTTACTGTATATATCCAGAGCTTCCTGTTTAGAATTGATTGCCACCATTTTTATATTTTCACTTATTGAGTTTACTTTGCTGACAGTGGTTACACCTTCCTGGGCTTTTAAAGCAATGGATTCGACAGCTTTTTCTAATTCTAAAGAAGTGGCATTCATTTCTTCAGCGGAAGCGGTTGTTTCTTCTGTTCCTGCGGACAATTCTTCTGCTGTGGCGGAAATTTCTTCAATGCTCTCGTTTAAAGTGTACATGTGATCGTTAATGGTAGCCAACATTCCACTGACAATAGAAGATTCATCGAGAACTGCTTTCATCATTTCTCGCATGGAATTCTGCATTTTAGCGAGGGAATCAGCTAAACTGCCTAATTCATCCCGTCTGGATAAGAGTTTTTCGGAGATATTGCCTGTAAAGTCCCCAGTAGCTATTAAATTAAGATATTCAGTAGTTTCTTTGATTGGGCGGGATATATTACGAGCAATAAGTAGCGTTAAAGCTATTCCAATCAGTATGAAAACAGCAGATAAGGTGACCATTGTCTTATTCAAATCAGTTACTTTGGCCATAATGACTGATTTTGGAGCTGTTACGCCTAATGACCAGTTGGTTCCTTCAATTGGAGAATATCCCATATATTTAGTTACTCCAAAAAAAGTATACTCGCCTACACCCATTTGCCTTTCAGTCATTTTCTTAGCAAGCTTATATAATCCTTCCAATTCGGGGGTGGATTCATATTGTTCAAAAATATTGAACATTTCTAGGACAAGACTCTGATCTTTGTTTGAGATCATAGTACTTTTATTGTTAATCATAAAGACTTCCTGGCTGCCATACTGCATTTCAGCCGCAAAATTGGTTAATTCATTGCCATCCCGATTTGCTGCCAGTACTCCTATTACCGTATTACCTTCCTTGATTGGAACCCCAAAGACTACAATAAGGCTGCCATCTGTTTTACTCACCATGGGGTCAGAAACAGCACGTTCTCCCGATAATGCTTTAATAAAAAATTCTCTTTCACGAATATTAAAACTGTTTCCGAAAGCAGAAAGTGCATTGCCGTTGGGATCAGCAATCAAAATGTCCAAGTATCCACTGCGTTCCAGTTCACCTTTAAGAAGGTCCAGTTTTTCCTTTGTTGTTAAGTCTTTACTTTTGATCCATGGACTATTTGCCAATGCTTCCAAAGCATTGAGCTGACTATCTACTTTCCCAGATATAATTTTGGCATCAGCCCTGGCTATTTCTAAAAGATTTTCATCAATATTTGCTTTTAGGGCATTGTGAGCACTAAAATAAGCGCTGATTCCTAAACTTGCACAGATTACAAACATTAACATTCCGAAGAGTAAAGTGATTTGTTTTGAAATGCTTTTAAACTTCATATCAATCGTCCTTTCTAAAATCTTTGATCTTATAGCAAAAAAGTTTAAGCTACTAAACAGCATAGCAATTCAACTTTTATTCGATAATGCATATTATATAATAAGCATTCTACTTTTTTCAATAAATTTCGCGATTTTTTTTGAATAATACGCAATATTTTAAGAGTTGAATTTTGACTTGCTGAAAATTGCAGATTACCAAAGGAAAGTGAGAACAATTTTCAATTAATTATTGATATTGTTTTTTTACGGGCTTATAATATAGAAAAATAAAAAATAAGGTTGAGGAAGAAATCAGAAGATGAATGTAATAAAAGGAATATTAATAGAAATTAAGTAATGATATGCACAGCACATAGTGATGAAAGGAGAAAGAATGCATGAACTCAAAAATCGTACGCAGGGATAAAAACTGCCGGTTTCATATAATGCCTGTGCTGCTCATTAGCATTCTGATTATCGCTATTTTATATTTGGTCTATATAACAGGCGGAACAAAAAAGGTCTTTCTGCATTTAATGTATCTTCCAATCATTCTGTCCGCGCTATTTTGGGGAGATTTAGCTGGATTGATTACAGGAGCAGTCTGTGGCTTACTGGCAGGTCCTTTAATGCCTCTTGATGTTGCTGAGGGTGTTATGCAAGACCCTATAAATTGGATTTTTCGAATGTTTATATTCTCGTTGATCGGTTTTCTGACAGGAAATATGACTGAAAAAATCCATTCATTAAATGAAGAGAAGCAAGAAAGGAACTTAAAAAGTCCTTTTTATGATCTTCCAAATGCAAAGAAGCTTTTTTATGATATCGAGAACAACATGAAAACAGGAGAACACTTTAAACTGATTTCAATTAAGTTAACGAATTTGCATGAAATTGAAAAGTATGTTGATAACAAATTGGTTTTTGAAATAGTCAATAATCTGGCAAAGAAACTTATGCAGAACTGTGGACGAAAAGCTGTTTATTCCCATGAAAAAGATGAGTTGATTATATTAGCCTGTGGGAATTGTGCAATAAACTATGAAGAAAAGATTAAAAATATCCTGGGGTATTATTTTGATTTTCCTATTTCAATCAATGAACATAAGATCAGAGTATCGTTTAAAGTAGGAATTTATGTCTATCAGGGTGAAGAGAGTACACCTATCGAGATATACAATAAAGCCCGGATTGCTTATGAACAAGGAGATGATAAAGAATCAGGTATTTACTATTATGATGTGGGATTAGAAAATAAAAGGAGAGTAATCCATAGTATTACCGGATCGATGCTTGAGTCTATCCAAAGAAATGAACTCTTTTTAGTATATCAGCCTAAAATCGATATTCAGACCAATAAAATTTCAGGCGTAGAAGCATTGGTAAGATGGAAAAGAAACGGAAATGAATTCATTGGGCCCAATGTCTTTATTCCCATTGCAGAAGAGATTGGATTTATTAATAAGATTTCTAAATTTGTATTTGATCATGTAACAACTCAGATGGAGATATGGAAAAGTAAAGGAATGAATTTAAAATGTGCTGTGAATGCATCTGTAAACGAGTTGACTGATGATGGCTTTACTGCATGGGTTAAGGAAGTGGTCGCCAGCAAAAATATTGATCATTCTGATTTAGAAATTGAAATAACAGAAAGAGACATAGCCTATGACGACAATAGACTCATTAAAAAAATGAATTTTATAAAAGAAAAAGGTTACAACATATCTATTGATGACTTTGGAACGGGTTATAATTCTCTCATGAGCGTAAGTGAAATACCTTTCGATAAATTGAAAATCGATAAATATTTTATTGAGCGGATTCATAAATTCGAAATTGTGGAATTGATTAAGCATTTTATAGAATATGCTCATTCAATGGGTAAAACTGTTATTGCCGAAGGGGTTGAGACAAAGGAGCAGCTAAACATCCTAAAAGATTTAAAATGCGATGAAGTACAGGGATATTATTATAGCAAGCCTCTGTTACCAGAAGAATTAGAAACATTTTATATAGAGTTTAATAAAGCAACTCATAAGAGCGCATAGCAGCGCTCTATTTTTATTGTATAGGAAATTCCTCTGAATTTCCTATACGATAAAAAGCCCTCCGGCTAGGATGAAACTTGCGGGTGATGTATTTTGTTGACTTTGCCGGCCGGGCTTGGCGCGAGAATTTTGAGGGCAAAACTCTTTTGATTTTTAGACGCTTTTTAATTTATGTTAACTGATGTATAATGAAAACAGTGGAAGTTATAAAATCTTATCTTATAATTTTCGCTTTTGATTCAATAAGGATGTATAGGATCTGATAAGGGGAAAGCTAGAAGTGGAGGCTAAAAAATGGTATTATATTTTTCAGGTACAGGAAATACGGAATATATCGCACGATTGATTGCTGAAGGACTAGGCGATGAATGCATAGATTTGTTTGACCGAATCAGGACGAATGACAAGTCGTCTTTGTATTCAGAAAAGACGTATGTCATTTGTGCTCCGATCTACGTTTGCGAGATGCCTTTGTTTCTGATGAAATATTTAAAATCCATTAATTTTAATGGAAATAATAAAGTATACTTTATTTTTACAAGTGGGGGTTATTGTGGTAGTGCTAAGGTTCAGGCAAAGCTATTTTCGCTTAAAAAGAATTTAAGATTTTTGGGTTGTTCAGAATTTGTAATGCCAAGGAATTATGTTGCAAATAATAGGTATGCGATGGATGATGAAGAAGTTATTTATTCAAAGATTTCAAAAGCTAATAAAAAAATAAATCCAGTCGTTGAAGCGATCAAGAATGAAAGAAAGCTTAAAAGTCGCCATGTGTGGCTTTTTGAAACCTTAATTATTGCTCCTTTTGCACCAATTTGGACAAAATATAAGCTCATTGCAAAGGATTTTTACTCTACGGAGGAATGTGTAGGTTGTGGAATATGCGAAAAGGTTTGTCCTTTAAATAATATTGAAGTTATTAGCAAAAAGCCAGAGTGGGGAGAAAGCTGCACCCATTGTATGGCATGCATTTCGAAATGTCCTAAAAAAGCAATAGAATATGGCAATCTCACGCAGGGTAAAATGCGATATCTTCTGAAAGATTATGTTAAGATCAAAAAATAGTGAGTTAAAATGCTAAAGAGGTGTAATACAGTGAAAACCATTCAAGTTGCAGCAGGAATCATTATTCATGATGATAAAATTTTAATCACAAGACGTGCTCCAAAAGAAAATTTTGCTGGCAGATGGGAATTTCCCGGTGGGAAAATTGAACCCAATGAAATGCCGGAAGATTGTCTTGTCAGGGAAATCAAAGAAGAACTTAATATAGATGTTTTGGTTGACCGGTTTTGTGCAGAGATAACTTATGATTACGGGAATCTGATCGTTCATCTGATGACATATTATTGTAGAATAATTGGTGGAGAAATCCATATTTCTGTTCATGATGCGTATAAATGGGCAGACGTAAAGGATTTATTAAAATACGATTTCCTGCCGGCAGATGTTCCAATCATTAAAAAAGTGATGGAGGAATATGCAGGCAAAAATTAAGGATTCTCGATTTAAAAGGCTTCTTTAATGATTTTTTCATTTAGAAGCCTTTCTTATTTCCCAATGCTCAATGTCGATCTGCTTGCTTATACTTTGAAAAAAATCAGGTAAAAACTTGGCATAACTGCTAAGTAATTTAGAGAAACTTCATGTTTTTCTGGTAGTTGATTTATAGTTCTTGATATGTTACTACGACCCTATCAAGAGCTTTTTTTATCTTTCGTCAGATCAGATGATTGATTTATACTTTTTGATCTAAGATATGTATACATAATAAAGAGATTTAGAAAATAATGCATAAAAAATGGAACAAAGGTCTAATTATATTTTAAAATTTAAAATGAAGGAAAAATATTGTCAAAAAATAGAAGATGAATTATAATTTAGAACTATGATAACCAAAGCCAATATAATGAAGGTATTTTATGAAGGCTGACGGAAAAAAGATCTTGAAATTAATTATAAGGAGATGAACAGATGAGATTTATCAGAAATCTCAAAACCAGAACGAAGCTCATAATGTCTTTCGCTGTAATGTTAACCATTACACTTATAGTGGGTATTAACGGGCTGTACACTGCTTATGATCTAGAACACAGTTTTGAGACTTTTTATAATGACAGTTTTCTTGCTAACACGTTGCTTAGTGAGCTGCAACTTAACCAGGAAAAAGCAGCAACAGAAATGCAGAAGATTTTATATGAAACAGTAGTGATGCAAGATACTTCTATAATGGCAGCCGCTGAGAAAGATTTGAATACATTAATGACTGCCAACAGTGTTTTAATCAATTCTTATGGAGAAAAAAATCTTACCCCAGAAGAAAAAGAACTTTTAGAAAAGTTGAAAGACTTGAATGATCATTATGCTTCTGTTAAGGAAGAAATAATTAATGCTGCAAAAGGAGGCAATTTCAAACGAGCTATCGATATTAATGATCAAGAAGCTCGGGATTTGCGTGGTGAAATTACAGGGATTTTGGCTCAAATGAAGAATTTGAACAATCAAACTGCAACAGTTCTAATAAATGCTGATAAACAGAAATTTAACAGTTCCAAAAATACAGCTGCGTTGCTATTGATCATTGCCTTTGTGGTAAGTTTGATCTGGGTCGTATTTTTAACGAGGATGGTTGCAAAACCGATTAGAATTCTGGCAGAGCATGCAAATTTTATGGCTGAAGGCGATTTTACCTGCAGTGTACCAGAAAACATCCAGAACCGAAAAGATGAAATGGGAATATTGGCTAATGCCTTTGCTTCAATGAATGTAAAAATTCGCACGATGTTAAAAGAAGTATCTGATTCAGCGGAAGAAACCAATGCATTAAGTCAGGAACTCTCTGCTACTGTAGAAGAAGTTACTGCCCAAGGGGAAGGAATCTCTACTTCTATTCAGCAAGTTGCTGCAGGTATGGAAGAAATCAGTATTTCCATAGATGAAGTTGCCAAAAGCGGATTGGAAATTACCAATAAGGCTAAAATGCTGGAAAAAGAAGTGTTCAGTGGGGAAGAAAAAGTTGAGGAAATTAAAAAGAGAGCAGAAGAAATGAAAGACTCGGCTCGCTTTTCCAAGCAAACTGCCATTGAGATTTACAATCTCAAACAGAAAGAAATAAAATCAGCTATTAAAGAAGTGGTGGTTGTTGAGGAAATCACTAAAATGGCAGATATCATTTCTCAAATAGCCGATCAAACCAATCTTCTGGCATTAAATGCTGCAATTGAAGCAGCCCGTGCAGGGGAGCATGGACGAGGTTTTGCAGTGGTCGCTGAAGAAGTGCGTAAACTGGCAGAGCACTCGGCAAATACAGCAGGAGAAATTCAACAGGTAATAGGTCAGGTAAATGGTGTAGTTGAGAAGCTTACTGCCAATGCCCAGGAAATATTAAAATTTATCGATGAAAAGGTTACATCTGATTACGATATATTAGAAAAAACCGGAGAGCAATATGCTGAAGATGCTCGCTTTGTAAAAGAGTTAACCAACGAATTTGCTGTGACAGCTTCTCAGATTTCTGATTATATTAATGAAATTGGAAAATCCATTGAGGGAGTATCAGCGATGGTAGAAGAAGCCACTGCATCTGCCCAGGAGATCAGCAGCAGTTCAATTGAATCCACTAAAGCTCTGGAAGAAGCAGCCAAGACAGCCCAAACCCAGGCAGAAATGGCTGAAGGCTTAAGTGCAATAGTAGCCAGATTTAAAGTATAATAGGATGAGTGAAAATTACAAAGAAAACTAGTAAACTATTTGAAGATTATAGAGATAGAATAATGCAATAAAAGACATGTTATATCCTTTTCGGATATTACATGTCTTTTTTGGTATATTATATTGGATATATAGAGACAATCTTTGTTGATTTATTTTTTAACTCGATGGGTAATTTAACCGTCATAGTCGTTCCTGCTCCCAGTTCACTTTCACATACAATAGTGCCGCCAAGTAATTCTACAATCCTTTTTACTATGGACAGACCGAGTCCATTGCCTTGTTTTTTGTGTGATTCATCACCTTGATAGAACTTATCATATATTTTACTCAGTTTTTCCTTTGATATTCCGATTCCTTCGTCTTTGATTGAAAAGAGAAGGGAGTTGTCTGCAATTTGAGTTGAAATCCAGATTGTACACTTTTGTCCTGAATATTTTATGGCATTATCTATCAGATTTGTCCACAATTGAAAGAGCAGATCATAATTACTTATGATACGACATTTTTCAAGTTGAAGTTCATAATGAATATCTTTATCTGGCCACTTTTCTCCCAGAGAGATAATGCAGCGCCGTATTTGTTCGTCAACTTCCACTTCATCATTCATTTCCACGATATCTTGATGATCGAGTCTTGACATATGAAGCATATTTTCACTTATACGAGCGAGCCTTTGTGATTCCTGGTAGATATAAGAGAGATATTCCTTTTGCTCCTGCTCACTTAGGTTTCCATCCAACAGTATTTCTGAGAAGCCTAAAATTGCTGCAACGGGGGTCTTAATTTCATGGGATACATTACTCATAAAATCTTTTCTCATATAATCCATTCCATTTAACTCTCGTGTCATTTTATTAAAGTTCTTTGCCATTGTTGTAATCTCATCGGCATACGAATCAGACGGAGTTTTTCTATGATTATTATTCAGAGTTAATTGCACTGTAAAGTCGCCATCAGCTACTTTTTGGACCCCTTTACTGATTTCAACTATGGGGTTTGTTACATAAGATGCGGAATGCCAAAGTGCCACACCACCTAAGAGCATAGCTATGGCACAAGTTAAAAGAGCCAGGAGTAGAGCAACTCTACTGGTAATTGGACCATGATAAAAATAAGAAAACCCTACATATACGATCACATAAGCAATAACACAGGAAATACAAAGGATGATAATAGAACCCAAAGCAAGTTTAAAACGGAGAGACATTTTCTTCTTTCTAATTTTTTTTGACATTGGATCTGTCAATCCTTTCCGGTATCTTTGCTTTATATCCTAATCCACGAATTGTTATGATCTCAAAGTCAGCAGAGTGTTCAAATTTTCTTCGTAACTTTTTAATATGCGAATCAATCGTACGGTCATCCACATTTGTATCCATCCCCCAGATCTCATCCATTAATTCTTGTCTTGTGAATATCTTATTTGGATTGCTCAAAAGCTTAAAGAGCAGATAGAATTCTTTTGGAGGCATCTCGTAGATTTCATTATTCACCTTAACGGTCAGTGAATTATAGTCCAATAGGGTATTGCCAACTACTAACTTTTTTTCGTTTGCAATTTGAGCTCTTCTTAATAATGCCTTCACCCGAAGCGCCAATTCTCTCATACTGATTGGCTTAATCATATAATCATCCGTTCCGGCACGAAATCCTTTTTCCATATCATCAATTTGACTCTTCGCCGTGATCATCAGAACAGGTATGGTATATGCTGCATCACGAAGCTCTCTGACTAATTGATATCCATCCATGTTTGGCATCATAATATCACTAATAATTAAATCGATATGTTCCTTGTCCAGTATGGCTAAAGCCTGTTCTCCATCAAATGCTGAAAACACAAGGTAAGACTCCTGCTGTAGCTTTGCACATATCATTTTATTTAGTATTTGATCATCTTCAACAACAAGAATGGAGAACATGCGAATCCCTGCTTTCTTTTATTGGTTGACTACTCTTTTTAGAGTAGCATTTTCTAATCGATATACAACATCAACAAGGTCCAATACTCTTTCATCATGGGTTACCATGATGGCAGCCTTATTGTGTTTTTTTACTTCCTTTTTAATTAATTCCACTACCTGTCTGCCTCTTTTTCCATCCAGGCTGGCTGTAGGCTCATCGGCCAGAATGACATCTGGATTATTCATAAATGCTCTTGCGATTGCTACCCGTTGTTTTTCACCACCGGACATTTTGGAGGGATATTTATTTGCACATCCTGATAATCCAAGATCATCCAACATCTCATCTGCATTCATTTTAGACCTACCATTCTTTTTATTCATATCCATTACAAATGTAAGCTGTTCTTTTGCGGTCAGGAAAGGAAGTAAGTGATGGTTCTGAAAGATAAATCCTATTTTTTCTCTGCGAATCTTAACCAATTTCTTGTTTTGTTTTTTTAGAAGTTTTTGTCCTCCGACTATAACACTGCCGTCTGTAGGTGAGAGCAGAGCACCGGCTATGGACAAAAATGTGCTTTTACCTGAGCCGGAAGGGCCAACAATGGCAATAAATTGACCTGGCTTTACTTCCAGGGAAACATTATTTAAAATGTTATTTTGCTGTTCACCATCCCGATATGACTTTGATATATTATTCAATTGCAATGCATATTCATTTTTCATTATTCATTACCTCCTATTATCACTATTGGATCAACTTTTGCAACTTTCCTTATGGATACTAAACTGGTGAGTAAAGAGATTACGATAAAAACAATAGATATAATCATCACTGTTGATATTACAAGATCAAAAGGCATGCTGCCTGGAAGCATAGATGCCATGCCAATGGCTAAAAGATTGCCAATGACTACGCCTATCACAGAAAGAATGAGAACCTGACTCATAATATATCTTGTAAGTTCTGACATTTTCATTCCTATTGCTTTAAGGACACCAAATTGTTTTTGCTTCTGTATGGTAATTACGTAGAAAAATACTCCTAATACTGCTGAAGAGATGACCACCAGCACCCAAAGAATCATTTTGATCGTTAACTGTTCGGCAGAGTATCCTGGAAGATTATTAATGACTGTTTCTTTGTCAATCACTTCCAGACCTTCTATATCAATATTTTCAATATCCGTTCCCTGTACTGCGATCGCATTATACTGTTCAGTATAAGAAGAATTTACTTTTTGGTTGAGGGCTGTAAATGTATCAGTCCCAATAAAACCTACTGGAGAGTGTCCGTAAATTTCATCCTGTGTAAAGCCTACTACCCTTAAAGCAAGGCCTGTTACAGAATCCTCCAACACATCTCCAATTTCTATATTTTGTTCTTTAAAGGAATCATCCAATACAAGAGGATATTCTGCCCCGAAATTTGATAACCCCTCTCCCTCTGTTATTTCTGGAGAAAGAAAGCTCTCTGAATCAATAACAAAATAGGTAATATCCAACTTTGCTTCATCTTCTAAGGTATTAATATTGGATCTCTTAATATTTAAATGTGTTACATTGTCATTGGTTTGAGACGCCACTTGTTCCAGTGCCTTTGTGTCTATATTGGATATGGAGATTAATTTTTCAGCATCTTTGCTTATTACGAAGTACTCAGCCTCTCTTTTTTCAATAGATGCACTAATCGCCCAACCAAGCCCGTTTGCCAAACCTGATAAAAATACAACCATAAAGATCATCAAAACAAGGAGAATTTCTATTAATACATATTTTGACATACTATGCTTTATTTCTTTCCATGCTAATTTCATAATTTAACCTCTTTCATTATATAATTTATCATTATCATTCATCTGAGATATATTCATGCTATTTTTCAAATATCAGTTGTTATATGCTTTTAAAAATTTTTGTTTTTTCACTGCTAATCGTATTAAGATATCAATATTACAGCTGTAATGATCATCGACATACATAATATAAAACAGAAATGTGACCTGAATATGACCAAAATGAAAAATCCTTAGTTTATGCTGGATCTTGATTAAACCACAAAATCTGTGGAAAAATTATTGTCGCTTAATGTAAAAAATGATTCTATGGTGGGATCTTAATAAATAATTGAAGCCTGACTTCTTTGTTCTCTGGAACAAAGAAGTCAGGCTTGTTCGTAAGATTATTCTTATTGAGAGAATGATTTTTTCGTAATACTGCAGTGTGTTTAATCAGAAGCATATAGTTTTGCATCCAGCTCAATTAAAATGCCTATATTATAAATATAAACATTGCTTATTTCTATAGCAAATAAGTTTTGCATGTACTCAGATAAATTCAATTTCTCAAATTTTTTGTGGTATTCCATGACGTAATCTCTGATATTTCCAATGTCTGGCTGTATATAATAATTTAGTGCACTTGCAGGTATATCATAGTTTTTGGTTAGTATATCCGGGAATATCTTTCCTCCAAATAAATCCGCAATGAATCTGACATAAGCATAAGCTGCGATCAGCTCTGGGTGTTCTTTATCTATTTCTTGTATTCTCGCTATGCATGCTTCTGTAGAAGGCAGCAATTTCATTTCAGAAAGTTTTTCGCCAGCCAGAATTTCTAAGTCCTTTTTTATTAATTCGGCCCTATACAATTCTTTTGTAGCAAAAAGTTTAATACTTTCATGATCTGAATGTTTATCAAGACTGCCTTCTATAGCCTGATACATAGCATGCAAGTTAAATATATATTCTATATATCCTTCTTTGCTTGCGTTACCTTCAATCAATCGGTTAATAAACCCACTTTTTTCAGATGCTAAATGCAATGCTTTGGTATTGCTTTTTATCTTTTCTGTAAAATCCATCTGTTTTCACCTCAAAGTATATACTTATTGTCTTTGGTTGTTCGCCTTTATCATTAGATAAGCTTTGTCTCAATAAAAGTATTATATTGCTCGATCAGAGTTTTTATACGCATATTTTTAGCAGTAAAATGAGCAGACACGCGGTTAATTTTGCCCAAGCTAAATGAATCGCATAATTTAATAGCATGATAAGGAAACCGGGTCGTAAAGGTACAGCTATAGTATTTAGAGGTTAAAATCAGTATAATGAAGTTATGCTAATAAATTGAAGAGATACAGGAGAATCTTTTAGAGGCAGATCATCGGTATTTAAAGTAAGGAGTCCTTTTTCCACTGAGTAATTGACAAAAGGCTGAAGTACAACATTTATGAAAAGGTTGTTGTAGGAAGTATATTTAGGATCAAGGATACCCTGGTCTCCATAGATGATCAGTTCATCTTGATTGGTATATATATTGCTTTCATGGGCAAGGGCATTAAATGTATAGGTCTTTGCTTTAACGAGTTGCCCATTGGGTCTTCTAATCTTTATAAACTCTAAAGTGATTGGGACATCTTTTGGAGGAATATCTGAAGTTTGAAAAGAGAGCAGTCCTTTTTGTACTGTATAGTTTACTTCCGGCTGCAATACGCCATTGACATATAAATTTACGAAAGATACTTCTTCAGGATCGATAATTCCTGTATCACCAATTTTGTCTTCATCTATATATTCATTTTTTATGCCATCAGAAATTGTATTATAGTAATATATTTCTGCAGGGTATATGTCGCCACTTGAATCTCTGAACGTAACAAACCTGATGAGTATAGGAGCATTTTCTACAGGAGCATCAATGATATTTAAAGTAAGCTTTCCTTGTTCAATATCATAATTCTCCCTTGGTTGTACAACACCGTTAATATATAAATTAAAGAAAGAAACCATTTCTGGATCCAGGATACCTCTATTCCCATATTCGGGTATTTCATCTTCATTCGTATATTCTTTTTTATCTTCCTCATATAAAGTATTGTATTGGTATACTTCAGTTCTGAGGAGACTTTCTCTGTATGTAATATTGATTTCTGTTGTAAAATAGCGTTGGCAGAAAGTTTTGGGCTGAGTTTTTGGCTGAGCCATTGAACCAATATTTATTTTAATACTTAGATTTAGCAAATCATTTTCATTACTTATAACCTTGGTACCACAATTAAAGTAGCATGTTTTAAAAGATAAATCTGTTCTTTTTGGCACACACAGATAAAAACTTTTATATATTCTGAATGGTATTGGATTTGAAATAAGGTTGTCCTCTACAAAAAGGGAAATATATCCTTGAATGTACACTACAAATTGATTGGCACGTACATATTTTCCAGAAGGCAATCGAATCCGTTTACTTCTGGTTTTGAGAAAACGGGTTACATCGGAATAACTAATTGCCATGGGATTGTATGGATTTAGTATATTTCCGTGTTTATCTGTCAGGTGGCAGTCTATTTTTGATAAGTTTGTAAACCACATCACCCTCACTCCCAATTAGTTAATTTGAACAATTTTCTATATCTTATTCATACATAATGTTTGAAGTTACATTTAGAATAAAAGGATGTGCCGGATGGCCCATCCTTTTATTCCTATTAAGTTTTAAGTTATTATTGTAGTGGTGGAGTCTGCATCTGGAACAAAGTTGGTTACTACTAAAGTAATCACTGCACCATCAGGTATACTAGCTGCATCTGTGATGACTACTTGTGTATCTGAAATGGTGTATAAATCTGATTGTTGTAATACGCCATTGATGAATAACAAGTAGTAACCATTTCCCGCTATAGCTTCAGTGATTGTAGTTACTGGAGTATCTGTATCATCTACAAAAGCGGTTGCTGGAATTTCTAAGGTAGATCCAACACGATGGGCAGGATCTACTGAGTAAAAATATCTTTCTACATCTGGGTTTGTTGAAACGTTTGTAGTTGTTTCTGCAGAAATAACGAGTTTAAATAAAGTAGCCATTCATTCACCTCCTCTGATCTTTATCATTACACTATATCTTATGTCGAAATAAGAAGAATGGTGACAGGTTGACCACTTCTTTTATAAAATTTTTACGATGATGATATTCTGTTTTTACGGAGAAAAGATATAGAGAAGATGATTGATAAGGGAATAAACAGCTGTTTTAGTCAGGATTTTACATAACATAAAAGTAGATTAAAATAAAAAGATTGAATCGTTTGCAGAGATATGTTACATTAAATGTAATTAAATATGGAGCAATCAGGTGTCGAAGCAACCATGCAATGTGGTTGGCTTCGGTGAAAAGGGAAACAGGTGCAAATCCTGTACGAACTCGTCACCGTAATTAGGGAGCTAAGCCGATATATCACTGGGAAACTGGGAAGATGGCCGATGCGATGATCTTTAAGTCGGGAGACCTGCCTGATTGTCGTACAGAAACGTTTGTTTTAGGCCACGAGTAACTGGTCATTGTACGGGTATGATTTGCAGGATGATATTTCATTATGAAGAAATATAGTATCCGGCAAGTGATTTCGCGTGCAAACCCTTTACCAGTAGCTGGAAAGGGTTTTTTTAGTTTAGTGAGAAAGGCTAGGAGAACTATGGCAAAGGTAATAATGGTACAGGGAACTATGTCCAATGCAGGGAAAAGTCTTTTGGTAGCAGGTTTGTGCAGAATTTTTAAACAGGATGGCTATCGTGTAGCTCCTTTCAAATCACAGAATATGGCGCTCAATTCGTTTATTACAAGAGAAGGACTGGAAATGGGACGGGCTCAGGTTATGCAGGCGGAAGCTGCAGGCATTACACCGATGGTCTGCATGAATCCTATTTTACTAAAGCCCACGAATCATACAGGTTCTCAAGTCATTGTGAATGGTGAAGTCCTTAGGAATATGAGTGCAAAAGAGTATTTTGCCTATAAAAAGGAATTGATTCCTGAAATCAAAAAAGCTTTTCGTAAGCTTGAAGAGTTTGCAGACATTATTGTGATAGAAGGCGCAGGGAGTCCGGCAGAAATCAACTTAAAACAGGATGACATCGTCAATATGGGCATGGCCCGGATGGTAGACGCCCCTGTACTTTTGGTGGGAGACATTGACAGGGGAGGCGTATTTGCACAGTTAATGGGAACGCTGATGCTGCTTGCAAAAGAAGAAAAGGAAAGAGTAAAAGGATTAATCATCAATAAGTTCCGTGGAGATAAGTCCATATTAGATCCTGGGATCAAAATGCTGGAAGAAAAGGGGAAGGTACCGGTAATAGGTGTTGTACCCTATATGGAACTGGCTTTGGAAGATGAGGATAGCTTAACGGAGAGATTTAATAAAAAGCTAGGAGGATTAATAGATATTGTTGTTATTCGCTATCCCCGAATCTCCAATTTCACAGATTTTAATATATTTGAGCAGATTCCCGAAGTTACTGTACGCTATGTTACTTCTGTCCGCGAACTGGGACATCCTGATTTGATTTTCCTTCCGGGGAGCAAAAACACTATGGGGGATTTAAAATGGATGCGGCAGAACGGGCTGGAAGCAGCCATAAAAAAACTTGCAGAAGATATTCCAGTGTTTGGCATATGTGGAGGATATCAGATGTTAGGATGCCGGATTGATGACCCTCATGCCATGGAAGAAGGTGGCTGCATTCGAGGAATGGAATTATTGCCGGTAGCTACCGTACTGCAGAAAAAGAAGAAACGTTGTCAGGTGGAAGGGGTAATAGACGAGCTGGATGGAATTTTCAGCGGAATATCGAGATGTCCTTTTAAAGGATACGAAATTCATATGGGACAAACTGTATATCACGAAGCATGTGACGTGTCAGAAGACATTTACAGTAGCAGAATAGGAAATAATGTGGTGTTCTCTGCCAATAATAAAAATGTATATGGTTCTTATATCCATGGATTGTTTGATCAAAGCAATATAGCCCATGGAATCGTACAGGCTTTGGCTAATAAGAAAGGTATCAAAATAGAGGATGGAATCTTTGAGAATTATCAAATATTCAAAGAAAAACAGTATGACAAGTTAGCAGAAACATTAAGAAAATACTTAGATATGGAGGTAATTTATGAAATCCTTGGAGAAGCCTATTTGGAATAGTTTAACAAGAGAAATTCTGGAACAAATTGTTATTACACCACCTGATGAAGAGGTTAGAAAAAAAGTATTGAAAAACTGGGATGCCGTTGCGAAACCCATTGACAGTATGGGAAGGTTTGAGACCCTCACGGCACAGATTGGAGCAATACTAGGTACTGAGCAAATCAATATAGATAAAAAGGCTGTTGTGATCATGTGTGCAGATAATGGAATAGTGGAAGAGGGTGTCACCCTGTCTGGTCAGGAGGTAACCGTTGGGGTAGCCGGGTTGATGGCAAAAAAACAGTCATCAGTAGGAAGAATGGCAGACAGTATAGGCGCAGATACTATCCCGGTGGATCTTGGCATCAATGCGAAAGACCCCATTCCGGGCCTTAAGAATAAAAAAATAAGATGTGGAACCCGCAATTTCGTAAAGGAACCTGCCATGACAGAAGAGGAAGCATTAAGGGCAATTGCTGCAGGCGTAGAGATGGTATATTCCTGTAAAGAAGCTGGATACAAAATGCTTGGTACAGGAGAACTGGGCATGGGCAATACGACCACCAGTGCTGCTGTTGCTGCTGCATTGCTTCAGTGTGAGGTAAGTGAAGTTACAGGCAGAGGAGCTGGATTAAGCGATACAGGATTCCTTCGTAAGCAACAAGTAATTAAAGAAGCTATTGAGAAATACGGTTTGTATCATGCGGATCCATTAAAAGTTTTGGCAACTGTAGGAGGACTGGACATTGCCGGGCTAACAGGGGTGTGTATTGGTGGTGCACTTTATCATGTACCTGTTGTATTGGATGGTGTGATCAGCATGGCGGCAGCCCTTCTGGCAGAGCGCATGGTACCCGGAACGAAAGATTATTTATTGCCTTCCCATAAGGGAAAAGAGCCTGCCATAGAAATGCTTATAAAAGAACTGGGAATAGAGCCGGTGATTGATGGAAAACTGGGATTAGGCGAAGGAACCGGTGCAGTCATGATGTTTTCACTGCTGGATATGGCCCTTAGTGTTTATCATAGCAGTGCGACCTTTAATGATATTCAGGTAGAACAACATAAGAGGCTTTAAACATGATGACACTCATTATCGGAGGAAGTGGCAGCGGAAAGTCATCTTATGCTGAAGACTATATAGCCACTTGCTCTAAAGACAGCAGAAAGTATTATATTGCTACCATGCAGGTTTTTGACAAAGAAGGGCAGGCTAAAGTTGAAAAACATCAAAAGATGAGAGAAAATAAAGGATTTTATACGATAGAACAACCGATATCGATAGGGAAGGTGTTGGAAAAAACAGGAGAAGCTCTGGTTTCTGAAAGTACGGCGCTTTTAGAATGTATTTCTAATTTGGTTGCCAATGAAATGTTTTTCGGGAATGAGTCGAAAGAAATTAAACGGATAACCGAAAAGATTATACGGGGAGTGGAGCAATTAAATAAAAGTTTTAAGCATCTGGTGATTGTGACAAACAATATATTTGAAGATGGAATGATTTACGATGAAACGACTATGGATTATATACAGGCTATGGCTGACATCAATAAGAAACTGGCGATGATGGCGGATAAAGTGATAGAAATCGTCGTAGGCATTCCCGTTATACTGAAAGAAGGAAAATAGTATGCGGATTTTAAAATCTATTGTTATCGCATTTTCCATATATTCTAAAATTCCTGTGCCGCAGTTTGAGTGGAAAGAAGAAGATATGGAATATATGATGTGCTTTTTCCCATGGATTGGAATTGTGATAGGGCTCTGTATTTATTTTTGGAGAGTATTTTCTCAAAGCCTTGGTATCGGTGAAATCTGTTATACGCTCATTGGGGGAGCTATCCCTCTTATGATCACCGGAGGCTTTCATGTGGATGGCTATATGGATACTATGGATGCATTTCATTCCTATCAGTCCAGGGAAAAGAAGCTGGAAATCTTAAAAGATTCCCATATTGGTGCATTTGCTGCAATTATGCTGGGAGCCTATGGGCTCATTTATTTAGGAGCATTTTCAGAAATCCAGGAGGAGAATTTATTAAAAATTGTGTGTGCAGGCTTTGTTTTGGCACGATGTCTTAGCGGACTTAGCGTAGTTTCATTTCCACCGGCAAAAAAGAGTGGATTATTTCATATTTTTTCTAGCAGTGCACAAAAAACGAAAGTGAAAATCTCTCTTTATGTGCAAGGGGCAGCATGTATGGTGTATATGGTGGGGCAATCCTTATATGCCGGAATAATTGTGCCTGGAGCGGCTCTTTGTGCTTTTATTTATTACTACTATCGCTGCAAGAAGGAATTTGGCGGTTTTACAGGAGATACGGCAGGTTATTGCGTATTGCTTTGCGAAGGCAGCATGATAGTGGCAGCGGCTTTACTCAATATTTTAGCATAGGAGAATGAATATGAAATTAGTGATTGGCGGATATGCCCAGGGAAAATTAAATTATATCCTGCAGGAAATTAATGCAGATCATTACGTGGTTTTTGACGGAAGCATTCCAGATGAAATACAACTTAAGAAGGCCATGGAGCAGGGAAAGAATATTATTATTAATCATCTTCACAGCTGGGTCAGGGAATGTATTGCTAAAGGAGGCAATCCGGAGGAAGAAATACTTTCTTTTCTACAGAAGAATCCTGAAGCCATAATTATTAGCGACGAGATTGGCAATGGCATTGTACCCATGGATCCCTTTGAAAGAGAATACAGAGAACGCACAGGCAGGATTCTTGTAAGTTTAGCAAGTCTGGCAGATGAGGTGGTGCGGGTCCTATGCGGCATTGGCCAGAAAATCAAATAAAGATTGTGATGATACGCCATGGAGAGACAGCATCCAATAAAGAACAGCGTTATTTGGGTAAAACTGATGAACCTTTAAGTGAAGAAGGCATCAAGGTACTGCAGGAAGCCAAAGATGCCGGGGTTTATCCTGAGATTGATTATTTGTTTTCCAGCCCTATGAAACGCTGTCTGGAAACTGCTAAGATACTCTATCCTGATAAAGAACCGATTATCATACCGGATTGGGAAGAGATGAACTTTGGTATCTTTGAAGGGAAGAATTATATAGATTTACAGAGGGACGAACGGTATCAGGCGTGGATTGACAGCAATGGTACTTTGCCTTTTCCGGAGGGAGAAAGCCGAGAGGATTTTGATAATCGTTGTAAACAAGGATTTCAGAGGATGATAAGTTATCTTATGAATTTACTTAAACAGGTGAAGGATTCTAAATTAACCATCGGATTGATTGTCCATGGTGGGATAATTATGTCTCTGCTTAGCAGGTATCATGGAGGAGAATATTTTAATTATCAGGTTCCAAACGGCAATGGCTATATTTGCAGCCTAAAGGGAAGTCTTAAAAAGCCGGAAATAGCGGAGATTAAAAAATTATGGGAGAATAAGTTATGAAATATCATGCGTTGGCGTTTTTCTTAGGTTTTATTCTGGATATGTTATTGGGAGACCCTTACTGCCTGCCTCATCCTGTTCGTTGGATCGGGAAAGGGATTATAGCATTAGAACAAAGGTTATTAAAGAATGATGGAGACAGGAACGAAAAGCGTGAGTTAAAAAACGGAATGATCCTTGTTGTTATAGTATTGGCAACAACAACTACAGTCACTGCTCTTATTATAATAGGATCATATAACATACATCCATATTTTGGTGTCATGATCGAAACGCTTATGACCTATCAGATTTTGGCAGCAAAGTCCCTTAAGGTTGAAAGCATGAAGGTATATATAAGTTTAAAAGAAGAAGGCCTGGAAGGTGCCAGAAAAGCGGTTTCCATGATTGTAGGCAGAGATACAGAGAGCCTTGATGAAGAAGGGATAAGGAAAGCTGCTATTGAAACAGTAGCGGAGAATACTTCCGATGGTGTGATTGCGCCCATGCTGTATACGGCTCTGGGAGGACCTGTCCTTGGATTCTTTTACAAAGCAGTCAATACCATGGATTCTATGATTGGTTATAAGAACGATCAATATTTGTATTTTGGACGGGCAGCAGCAAAGCTGGATGATTTGGTAAACTATATTCCTGCCAGAATCAGCGCTTATCTTATGATCCTTGCGGCTTTTTTTGGCGGAAAAAACTTTAATGGAAAACAGGCCTATAAGATTTATAAAAGAGATCGTCGAAATCATGCCAGTCCCAATTCAGCTCAGACAGAATCCGTATGTGCAGGGGCTTTGGGGATACAGTTGGCAGGAGATGCCAGTTATTTTGGCAAGCTTGTAAAAAAGCCCTATATAGGGGATAAGTTGCGCCAGGTGGAGCATGAGGACATTAAGCGGGCCAATCACTTAATGTATATGACGGCATGGATTTGCGAAATATTGTGTTTGCTTGTGATGTTTATTGTGATTTGGCTATTGGAAGGGAAGTGACTTGCCGGTGAAAGGGATACATGGCGGAGATGTTTACAGGAACTCTGTAAATATGGATTTTTCTATCAATATCAATCCTCTTGGAATGCCGGAGGAGATAGAAGCAGCATTACACAAGGCAGTAAAAAGCTGCAGCCAATATCCGGACATAAAAGCTGAAAAATTAAAGAAAGCATTGAGCAGTGTATTGAAAGTTCAAGAAGCATATTTATTGTTCGGGAATGGTGCATCGGAGCTTTTCTTAGGTATAGTTCATGCCATAAAGCCTAAAAAAACTTTGATTCCCATCCCTTCTTTTTATGGCTATGAGTATGCTTTGGAAGCTGTGGACAGTAATATTATTTATTTTCAATTAAAAGAAGATAAAAACTTTTTACTGGACGAGTCATTTTTTGAGATACTGACAGAGGATATAGATCTTCTCTTTCTTGCCAATCCCAATAATCCAACCGGAAAACTGATGGCCAGAGAATACATAAAGAAGTTATTGGATATATGTAAAGACAGAAAGATATGGGTGGTACTTGATGAATGCTTTATTGAATTCTGCGAAAATGCGTTTTCTATATTAACGGAAATCGATAGCTATGAAAATTTATTGCTTGTGCGGGCATTTACGAAAATATATGCCATTCCGGGAGTTCGGTTAGGATATTTGGTGTGCAGCAATAAAGGTATTTTAGAAAAAATAAAAAAGCAGCTCCCCGAATGGAATATATCCACATTTGCACAGGAGGCAGGGCTTGCCTGTGTAAATCAGCCTTCATTCATAGCAAAAACGGTGGATTATGTAAAAAAGGAAAGACAATTTTTAATTTATCAATTGAATCAGTTGGGATTCAAAACATTTCCCAGTGAGGCTAATTTTATACTTCTTTACAGCGAAAAGCCCTTGTATGAGACATTATTAAAGCGTGGAATATTGATTCGGGATTGTGAGAATTTCAGAGGATTATCAAAAGGGTATTACAGGATTGCAGTAAAAACAAGAAAAGAAAATGAGAGATTAGTAAAAGCCATAAGTGAAGTATATGGCAAGGAATAGACTCGTTCTAACATTTGAATTATAAAAAGGGCAGATGCTGCGGATTAGTCAAATATCAAAGGTATGGGACTAATCCGTTTTATTTTTGAAATAAGAAAGTGTATTTTCATTGCAAGGGACCAAACTTTTTTATTTTATAAGGGTGACATAGTTGTATCTATTTGTCTACGGAGCGTGGATTATTTTTTATAGTATATTGGTTTATACTAGAGTCGAGGTGAGCACAATGGATTCAATAAGAAAAAAAGAACTTTTAGAACTCTATAAAAACAGACATCCTGAAATGGGGGTCATATCTTATCGCTGTAAAGAAACCGGTGAGGCATTTTTGGGTATCTCTACAGATACTAAAGCAGATTTTAACAGTAACAATGTGAGATTAAATGCCAGGATGCATCCTAATAAACGGTTGCAGGAACTTTGGAATCAATATGGTCCGGAAGGTTTTGAACAATCCGTTATCAAGGTGTTAAAGTATGAGGATCCCAAAGAAGATCATACAGAGAAACTGGAAAAGTTAAGAGAGCAGTGTTTTGCTGCTGATCCAAATGCAAGGAGGATATGGAAATGAATGAAAAAACAGTTATCGTATCAAAGGATTATAACCGTGTAGACGGCAGAAATGCGTATACATCTGACATTAAGCGTTTAACTTTAGGAGAACCTATACTGGAAGAGAATAAAAAGATGCAGATTGCCGCACAGATATGGAAAGAAAAAGACGGGGAACTGGTTTTAGCTCAGGAATTACCCGTCCATCAGGTGTTTGACCTTATGATTTTACTCTCCAGGACATTGATTTATTTTAAGGAAGCTTATAGAATGCCTCTTTTATATGATCCGGAAAATCCTATGATAGAGCGTGTCGGTGTGCAGGGGGATGCAATGTCTGTAGAAATTTGTGTTGATAACGAAAATATCAACGAAGACATTAAAGCATTTGCCCAGAGCCTGAATGATTTAGGAGAAATCATTGGAGAACGTCAACGGGTACTGACTAGCATTTTAGAAGAATTGAAGCACTATTAGAAAAAATGAATCATTAGCTTTAAAAGAACTTCCTATAAGATTGGTACAAATCATTGCAAGGTTTTTATAAAAAACTCCTCTATGACATGTGGTTTTTGTCGTAGAGGAGTTTTGCTATGAAGGGTTACTATAAGCATTTGAATAAACATCGTATCTTATTTATGTCTTATATGCTTAGCCCTGAGTTTAGAAGGTGTGCATCCGTATGCTTCTTTGAACATATGATTGAATAATTTATAGTTGGTAAACCCATGACGTTCTTGAATGATTGTAATGCTGTCATCTGTTTGCAGGATATCGTTGTGAATCCGGGCAAGTCTTACCAGGTTAACATATTTCATAAAAGTAAGCCCCATGTGTTTTTTAAAAAAACGGCAAAAATATTCCGGATTCAAAGCGACCAAAGAAGCTACCTGCTCCAGGGTGATGGGTTCTTGATAATGCTGTTCCACATAATGAATAATTTTTTTTAACCGATCTAAATGCTTCGCAGATTTGCTTTCTTTTGCAGGATCTTTCATGATGGAATAATTGCCACAGAGTATGTGCAGAAATTGATAGAGTTCACTGATAAATAAAAATTGATATCCTTTCTCTGCTTGTACATAAAGTCTTGCCAGGTTAAGAAGATGAGCAATCATTTTTTGATATACAGGATCTTCTTTTAGTGTTTTATGAGGATAATATTGTCTGAATCGTATCATATCGAAGTTAACTACACACTGGTCAAAGAGTTCATAGGGGATTTGAAGCAATAGAACCCTAGAAGCTCCTAAACTTCTGGTAAAATGAATATCTCCGGAATTAACAACAAATAAATCATTCTGATGAAGGGTGTATTTTTCATCATTTAAAACAATATGGTTTGTACCTTCAAAAATGTACAGAACTTCTACATGATTATGCCAATGGTTAGGGATGAGCTGATTATAAGTGCGATAAATATCAAAATAAACCGGTAGCTGTGGTCTGGGCGTAATAATTTCATGGATGGACATTGGTTAATTTATCCCTTCATATAAAGTGTTTTTGGAAAATATAAGCTATGACGAAAGTAACATAGGGCTATAAAAAAGTCAATATTGACTGAATAAAAAGTCAGAAATCGACTTGCTTAAAAGTTTTTATGGAGTATAAAATATAAGAAAATTCGACTTATACATTTAAGTCGTTAATTTATCACAGATTAGGGGGATTTCATATGATTAAATGGCAAAGAGCAAGGTTTCAGCCCAATCTGCCTTTGGGGGAAAATGGCCAAAAAGTTACAGCATCTAAAGAGCATCGGGAACTATCAAAGAATGCTGCAAAAGAAGGTATGGTTCTTTTAAAAAATATGAATCATGTTCTTCCACTGCCCAAAGGAGCAAAAGTTGCATTGTTTGGAAAAGGTACTTTTGATTATGTTAAAGGTGGCGGAGGCAGTGGTGATGTGACGGTTGAATATGTTACCAATTTATATGACGGTATGAAGGCATTAAAAGAAAGAGTTACTGTGTTCGAGGAACTGGCAGACTTTTATCGGGAAAATGTTAAGGAGCAGTATGCAAAGGGTGCCGTACCGGGTCTGACAGTAGAGCCGGAAGTTCCCCATGAGCTTTTAGTAAAGGCTAAAGCATTTACAGATACGGCAATTATTTCTATTAGCCGCTTTTCAGGAGAAGGATGGGATCGAAAAAGCACTTTTGACAAAAAGAATATTGATCTCTCAGATTTTGGAGCGCTTCAGGCAAAGAAAGCCGAAGAAATTTTTGAAAATGGTGATTTCTATTTAACAAAAAAAGAAATTGAAATGGTGAATATTGTAAAAGAGAATTTTGACAAGGTCATTGTTGTTATGAATGTAGGCGGTATGGTGGATACAGAGTGGTTCGTAAACGACGATGCCATTCAATCTGTTTTAATGGCATGGCAAGGGGGCATGGAAGGAGGAAGGGCTGCTGCGGAACTTCTTTGCGGTATAGGCAATCCTTCAGGCAAATTATCAGACACCTTTGCAAAAAGATTGGAAGATTATCCGTCCACATATAATTTCCATGAATCTGAAGACTATGTCGATTACACTGAAGATATATATGTAGGGTATCGTTATTTTGAGACGATTCCCGGTGCAGCAGATAAAGTGAATTATCCTTTTGGATATGGATTATCCTATACATCTTTTGACTACTCTGTTGCTTCAGTAAAGCAGGAAAATGATCTTATTAAGGTTTTTGTGAATGTAACCAATACAGGTTCTATGGAAGGAAAAGAAGTCATCCAGATTTACTTTGAAGCACCCCAGGGACTTCTTGGCAAGCCGGCTAAAAGTTTGATTGCTTTTAAGAAGACTCGTTTATTGAAGCCTGGAGAGACTCAGCTTGTAAGTCTTGAATTTTCGGTGGATGACATGGCTTCTTATGATGATTTGGGTAAGATTCAGAAATCTGCCTATGTTCTTGAGGCAGGGGAGTATGTATTCTTTGTTGGAACTTCTGTAAGGGATGTAAAAAGACTTGATTTTGTTTATATAGAAGCTCAAAACAGAGTTGTAAAGCAGCTTACTGAGAAAATAGCTCCCACTTCATTGAAGGAAAGACTGCGGGCAGATGGAAGTCTTGAGAAACTTCCGCAAAAAGAACCTAATGATCCTGATGCATGCGGGATTGAAAAGATGTCCATAGAAATGATGGAAGCGTATGCGCCGGAAGTTCGTGCAAGAGGCCGTTATGCATTATGGGAAGGACCGTATGCAAAGGGTAAACGTACTTTTTATGAGGTAGCCGAGGGTAAGATTTCAATAGATGAATTCCTGGCACAAATGACTGATGAAGAAGTAGCTCATCTATTAGGTGGTCAGCCCAATACAGGGGTTGCCAATACCTTTGGATATGGAAATATGCCAGAATACGGCATTCCCAATGTGATGACTGCTGATGGACCAGCTGGATTGCGAATTGCCCCGGAATGCGGTGTTCATACTACTGCCTGGCCTTGTGCAACGCTCCTGGCTTGTACCTGGGATCCAGATCTTGTATATGCAGTGGGAGAAGCAGGTGCTAAAGAAGTAAAGGAAAATAATATTTCAGTATGGCTAACTCCGGCTGTGAATATACACAGAAGTCCCTTGTGTGGTCGTAACTTTGAATATTATTCTGAAGACCCGTTTTTGGCTGGCAAACTGGCTGCAGCCATGGTAAAAGGGATTCAATCCCAGCATATTGGAGCAACTGTTAAACACTTTGCTTTAAATAACAAGGAGACCAACAGAAAGAACAGCGATTCCAGAGTGTCCGAACGAGCAGCCAGGGAAATTTATTTAAAGCCCTTTGAAATCATTGTAAAAGAAGCAAAACCATGGAGCATTATGTCCTCTTATAATATGATCAATGGACATCGGGCATCGGAAAACAGAGAGTTGTTGGAAGATATACTAAGAAGCGAATGGGGCTTCGAAGGTATGGTTACTACCGATTGGTGGACTTATGGAGAACATTATAAAGAAGTCAAAGCAGGAAATGATGTTAAAATGGGTTGTGGTTACCCTGAACGTCTCATGGAAGCCAAAAAATTAGGTCTAATCTCTCGCCGAGATATGGAAGTCTGTGCAAAGAGAGTTCTTGAGTTAATTTTGAAATTGGATTAAGTAATGGTGTGTGAATCCATACCATAATAAAAAGAGCTGTTATACGAATTCATTCGTACAACAGCTCTTTTTATTATGGGTCGTGACCCTGTTGAACACGGAAAGGGTGTGAATCAAAAAACCACCCGCTATATATGGATAGGTGACGATCGTTATAAAAAAATTACCTTATCGTTATAATAAAGTTGTTCAAGTCAATTTTAGAGTTTAATATAGATGTCATCGCAAGATTTTTATAAAGATGTTATACTAACAGAGATGGAGGTGAAGGCATGGATTGTGTGAAAATAGGACAATTGATTGCCAAACTTAGAAAAGAAAAAAATCTTACTCAGAAAAATATTGCAGATGCATTGGGGATACAAAGCAAAACCGTTTCAAAATGGGAATGTGGTTTAGGCTGTCCGGATCTGTCCCTGTGGCCGGAGTTATCTACTATTTTAGGTGTGGATATGAAACAGATGATGGAGGGAGAGATTACGTCGAATAAACCGGACAGCGGCAATATTGACAAAGTACGTTTTTATGTCTGTCCTAGCTGTGGAAATATTCTGGTCAGTACAGGAAGCGCCTCTATATTCTGCTGTGGGAGAAAGCTGGAACGTATCTTGCCTGTAGTTTCTTCTGATGCCATAAAGATTACAGCAGAGGAAATAGAAATGGATTACTTTATAACCTTTGACCATCCAATGACCAAAGACCATTATATTTCTTTTGTAGCTTATGTAAAGACGGATAAAATATTTTTAAATCGCTTATATCCGGAGCAAAGCCCCACATGCAGAATTCCTATAGCTAAGGGTGGAAAACTATATGTTTATTGTATTCAACATGGATTAGTAATGTATTCGGATAAAGATTTGAACCAAACTGGGAAGGCTTAGAGTATATTTTAACGAGGGAATGACTAACGAATAAAGTAAAATTATTTAAGCCCGATATGATCAAACTTATAATTTAAGAGCACATCATTTCTTTATAAATTTAAAGCGATTGTGTTATAAAGTGAAAAAGTATATAATACTTATAATGATTTTTAAAATGCACCAAATATTAGATGAGGAGAAAACATTATGGCGATAGAAAAGGTAAGAGAATACTTCAATCAATGGGGAATGGAAGACAGAATCCTTGAATTTGATGTATCCAGTGCAACGGTTGAATTAGCATCCCAGGCAGTAGGCTGTGAACCAAAAAGAATAGCAAAGACCTTATCTTTCATGGTGGATGGAAAACCGATTTTAATTGTGGTTGCAGGGGATGCAAGAATCGATAATGCAAAGTATAAAGCTCAGTTTTCAACCAAGGCAAAAATGCTTACACCGGATCAGGTGCTTGAACTTGTAGGACATGCTGTTGGGGGTGTATGTCCTTTTGGTATTCCTGATGATGTTATGGTATATCTGGACAAATCTCTGAAACGGTTCGAGACTGTGTTCCCCGCATGCGGCAGCAGTAATAGCGCCATTGAATTATCCATTGAAGAACTGGAAAAATACTCAAATTATTCTGCCTGGGTGGATGTATGTAGAGGATGGGAAGAGTAAAGCTAAATTTCCTTTTTGAAATCAATTTATTTTGTATCTTGACTATAATCAGGAAATAATATATTATACTTAAACATAGCAAAATATAAAAATTAATTGCATACGCTGAATTCTTTTAGAAGCGGGGGAACCAATTTTTTGGGGCGAATTCCGTAAGGATAGGATAATTCTTTCAGTCCGAGCCCGGCAGCTAACTCCGTAGGCGTTGAAAGGAGATATTTGGAATCATTACAGCCATGGACTCTCCATGGCTTTTTGTGTTCCCTAAAATATGCAAATAAAAGGAGAATAAAGATTTATGAAAGATACTCATAAAGAAGGTCTTGGAACATTTGAAGGTGTTTATACCCCTACAGTATTAACCATTCTGGGAGTTGTTATGTATCTGCGCATGGGGTGGATTGTTGGAAATTCAGGGATCCTGGGAACTTTAAGTATTATCATTTTAGCTCATATGATCATCATAAGTACTACTTTATCCATGTCTTCCATGCTAACCAATATCGATATCGGTGCAGGAGGGGCATACGCTATTGTATCCAGATCTCTTGGACTAGAAATAGGAGGAGCTGTGGGTATTCCTTTGTATTTCTCTCAGACCCTGTCGGTTGCATTTTATATTACGGGATTTACAGAGGTATGGACTTCATTTTTTGATCATCCTAGATGGCTGGTAGGCTTGATTGTATGGGGAATATTGACTGTATTATCTGTAGTCAGTGCCCGATTAGCCTTTAGAATCCAGTATTTTATTTTAGGAGCTATGGTTCTTTCGATTGCTTCATTTATACTGGGTCCATCTTTAAACTCAGAAAGCCCTGTATTAATTGGTAACTTTGAGCAAAGTGGGTATTGGGAAACTTTCGCTATATTCTTTCCGGCAGTTACAGGTATCTTATCAGGAGCATCCATGTCAGGTGAGCTTAAAAGTCCAAGGAAAAGCATTATTAGGGGAACTTTGGCTGCTGTTATGACGGGATTGGCAGTTTATATGTTATTTGCTTTACTGTTTGCAACCAGAGTTCCAGAAGAAATATTACTTTCTGACCACTCAATTATTCTTCAGTTAGGAAAATTCAGGATTCTTATTGTGGCAGGTATTATGGGGGCGGTTCTATCATCAGCATTGTCCTCTTTGGTAAGTGCTCCTAGAACATTGGCAGCTTTAGCAGAGAACAGGTCTGTACCCTTTGCTAAAATTTTTGCAAAGAAAACGGCTGGCAACGAACCTCGCAATGCAGTTATTGTTTCATCACTTATTTCACTGGCTGTATTACTGGCCAGCAATTTAGACAGTTTGGCTGCAATGTTAACGCTGTTCTTTTTAACTACTTATTGTACGATTAATTTGGTGGTTTTGGTTGAACAAGCTATAGGCGTCATCAGCTTTCGCCCTAGGTTTCGGATTTCTATTTTAATTCCTGTAATTGGACTTGTTGGCTGTTTGCTTTCCATGTTTTTAATCAATAAATGGTTTACGTGGATCACGTTTATTTTGATATTGGTAATTTATTATATGTTGAGGAGAAAGAATTTGGTATCTCCATGGGGAGATGTCAGAGGAGGCGTATTCATCTCTCTGGCAGAATGGGGCGCTCAAAAATCCATGTCCATGCCGTATCATCCCAGACTATGGAAACCCTCTATTCTGATTCCAGTAGAAAATCCTGAAGATTTTAAGAGAATATCTCGACTGATCCGAAGTTTAATCAATCCTTCCGGCAGAGTTTATTACTTAACTATGAATAATGTAGGAAATCAGAGAAAGGAACTGGAAGAGAAAATTGATGCGGTTTTACAGCCATTAAAAGAAGAAAACTTATTTGCTCAAAAAATTGTAATTAACAGCAAAGATTATAATCAAGATTTAAATATTGTTTTACAAAGTTTAGTGCATGTATTTTTGCCGCCTAATACAATCTTTTTTACCATCAGTGAAGAGACAGAAAAGAGAAAGAAATTTTTTGAAATGGTAAAAAATCTGGAGGACGTAAGAAAAAGAATAGGATTATTATGTTTGCGCATTCATCCTAAATATGGATTTGGACAGGAAAAAAATATTCATTTATGGTTAAGGAGTAAAAGCAAAAACTATAATTTAGCGGTTTTAAGTGCTATCCAAATTATGAAAAATTGGAATGGAAACTTGACTTTATGCCGTGTAGCAGAGCATGCTTCACAGGTACCCAATATTGAAAAAGAGCTGCTAAAGTTTATAGAAGATGCGAGACTACCTATTAATACTAAAATCGATGTCAAAGTTGGCAACTTTTACGATTTAATCAAAGAACAATCAACGGATTTAAATATTCTTGGAATGTCCAATTCTCTCGGGCAGATAGAAAACATCATTGATCAAGTACCTGCAAGTATTTTATTCGTAGGGGATTCTGAGTTAGAAAATGTTCTGGTATAGCAAAAAAATCAGTGGTTTGACATACGTAAACCACTGATTTTTTTATGCTGTTTTATAATAATGGTTAGGGTGTATCGCTCTTTTTACATAACTTATGATGGATGTATAAAATTTTGGTACAGAAAAAGCTGGTGCAAACATATTGTCAACCTTACTTTTAAACAAGGTTGACAATTCTTTCTTTTTCATATATACTTTAAGAGACATGTCAAAGCAGAAGGAATGAAAAAGAAAGGGAGAGGATTATGGAAGAAAAATCTAGTGTTTATAGAATGGCTATGATTGGGGTTATGGCCGCAGTCATTTGCATACTTGGACCTTTATCTATACCCATTGGCGTGGTACCTATTTCATTTACAAATCTAGCAATCTATTTATCCCTTTATACCCTTGGCATGAAGAAGGGAACGATCAGTTACATCATTTATATGTTGATAGGATTTATCGGTATCCCCGTGTTTTCTAATTTTAGCGGAGGTCCGTCAAAGCTTCTGGGGCCGACTGGAGGATATATTATCGGGTTTATATTTATGGCGCTTATTGCAGGATTCTTTATTGATTCCTTTTTTGAAAAATGGTATTTATGTTTTATAGGAATGGTTCTGGGGACAATAGTATGCTACGCAATTGGTACTGCCTGGCTGGCTCATCAAGCCAATATGCAGATTGCAGCTGCTCTTAGTGTCGGAGTTATTCCATTTATCCCAGGAGATTTGGTTAAAATAGCGATTTCTAGCTTTGCAGGGCCTCAAGTCCGAAAAAGACTGATCAAAGCAAACCTATTCTAGAGATGATCTCCTCAATCTGAAACTACTCATTGATCCTTTGTATGAGGGATCAAATGAGTAGTTTTTTTGTACAACTTTCCATCTGGCCGCAGTGAGAATAATTTACTATTGATGAGTCATTTTTATAATGGAGGTTTGCTATGGGATACTATATTAATGTAGAACCAGATGTTAAGATTTATGTGGAGGATTTAAATCCTGCCGGAAAAAAGACTATTTTATTTCTCCATGGTTGGCCAGCCAGTCATAAACTATTTGAGTATCAGTTTAATTATTTGCCAATGATGGGATATAGGTGTATCGGTATTGATACCAGAGGATTTGGTGATTCAGATAAACCCTGGAGAGGATATGATTACGACAGATTGGCAGATGATGTTCGCTGTGTTATTGATACGCTGAAACTACATGATATTGTGCTGGGGGGACACTCTACCGGAGGGGCCATTGCAATTCGATATATGGCGCGACATAAGGGACATGGTGTAGCCAAACTTGCTCTCTTTGCAGCGGCTGCCCCAAGTTTGGTTCAGCGTCCTTATTTCCCTTATGGCGTACCAAAAGAGGGGATAGAAGAAATGATCCAGGAAACATATAACAATCGGCCGGAAATGTTAAGAAGGTTTGGGCAAAGATTTTTCCACAAATTCATCACTGAATCCTTTGAAGAATGGTTTTTCCAGTTAGGGCTTCAGGCAGCTGGCTGGGCTACTGCTGCTATTGCTCGAACCTGGCTGGGAGAGGAAGGCCTATTTACGGATCTTGGCAAGATATTCGTTCCAACTTTGATTCTTCACGGAATCCATGACCAAGTTTGTCCTTTTGCCTTGGCAGAAGCTCAACATCGAGGAATCAGGAACTCAAAGCTGATACCGTTTAGAGACAGCGGACATGGGCTGTTCTATGATGAAAAGGATCGATTCAATCAGGAATTGATTAAATTTATCGAAGAATAAAAAGAAATCCCCTTACTATTAAGGGGATGAGATCATATAATCCCTATCATTTTCATCAAATATTTGGCATTAGTCGTATTGGACTTTCCAGGCTTTATTTTGTAGTCAAAGTAAATTGCATTATCCCTATAATATTCTGAGAAGTTATAGTTCTGGATTCGGGGGTATATATTTTCTAACTGACAAAGTTCCAGGTCATGGGTGGTTATGAGGCCGGCCACATTGAGTGTATTGAGCTGTGCAATGACTGTTTTGGCACCGATGAGTCGATCTACCGAATTTGTACCTCTAAATATTTCGTCTATAAGAAAAAGCATATTTGAATCGTTTTTTGCAGTATCGATGATGGTTTTTATGCGTTTAAGCTCAGCATAGAAGGTTGAAATGCCTTCATTCAGATCATCCACAATCCTCATGGAAGTCATAATTTTAAGAGGAGAAAAAGTCATCTTCTTTGCACAGACAAAACTTCCGGCTTGAGCCAGTACCAGATTAATGCCAACTGTTCTTAAAAAGGTAGTTTTGCCGGACATATTTGAGCCTGAAATGATGAAGATATTATCATGAAGATTAAAATCATTGTTGACTCTGGCTTCATTAGGAAGCAGGGGATGTCCTAAATCCTTTGCTTCTATTATTTTACTTTTATCTGAAATTATAGGCATACAAATATTACTGCAGACATTTCCAAGAGTAGAAAAGCTCATTAAACTTTCAAATTCTCCCAAAGCAAGAAACCACTTCTCGCATAGATGGGCATATTTTGCTTTCCATGTTTCCAGCATAAAGGCACATTGGTAATCCCATAATAAAAATACATTTAAAACAAAGTAGATGATGAGATTACTTCTTACACTTATCTTTGTAAGGATTTTATTTAAGTCTTTGATTGCCTGCGCTGCAGATGTTTCTGAAGCACCAAGTTGGGATTGAGTTTCCTTGAGCTTTTCAGAATGAAAGCTCTTACTTTTAAGCATTTCAATAACGGTACTATAAGGGGCTAATTTATACGATGTATCCAGGATTGCACCTAAATAATTTTGTGTTTTTGGAAATCCCAAAGCCCAAAGAAGAGCCTGTATCATGGCCAAAGTGGCTCCAGTTAAATATAGATTTTTTAACTGAAAGATCAGCATAAAAGCAATCAATAAAACCGTTATTGCCGGAGTCCATAATAAAATGAATTTTAATATTTTATTGGTGGTGAAAGGTTTAGAATCTTTTAAATTACTCACAAGATCGGGAGCAGAGGGACTATAACCAATTTTTGAAAAATAATATTCCATTTGATTTGTAAATTCGATGTCCTTACTAAGTTCAAAAACAGCCTCCTGCCTTTTTTGTAATTCATTTTTTGTATAGGAAGGATGCAACAGGTCTTTGGCAAAGGCCTGACGGCCATACCAGGTATGGGTTCGATTGAGAAATTGAAATAAAGATTTCTTGCCCACGATATCAAGGTCACAGCCATAAGGATGCTCCGAATCAATAAATTCCTCACCAATATCCGAAAAGCTATCCCATTTACCAGATATCCTGTCTAAATGTCGATTATTTATAGCGATCATTCCGCTTAAATAATCGATTTTTTCTTTAAGTTTATCCTGATATACCCAAAAGCCAATAAAAAGAAAGAAAATACCTAAGCTTATCCCAATAAGAAAAAGAGAAAACCCCTTAGTAAAAGTAGAGTATCCAGACACGATTAATATAAGAAAAAACCCGAGCTTCACATAGCCTACAAAATTAAATAATACATTATGCTTTTTCAAAGAAGCTTCATGCTCTTTAATGAATTGAGTAAATCTGTTATCCATAAAAACACCTCTATAATTGTAAAGTGACTACAAACTTGATGAAGACTTTTACAGTGTACACAAGATTTTAAAGGAGGACAAGGAGTAAAAATAGAAAGGATAAATTCAATATTTTATCCTTTTTTGCGTATTAATTCAAAAAGTTAATAATATGGCATTAAATAAAATAATATGAGAAAAAATTACAATGACTTATTGATATTTAAGAATAGTTTGATAGAATATAAATTAAAATAAATTTTTTTGTAGTATAGAAAGATAGATTTAATGATAGGAAGAATTAATAATATGGTTCAATCAATTATACATATTGCCTTAGTAGTTAGAGATTATGATGAAGCGATAGAGTTTTATACTAAGAAGTTAAATTTTACATTAGTTGAAGATACTTATCAGCCAGAACAAGACAAGAGATGGGTTGTTGTATCACCACCTGGTTCAATAGGTACGACATTATTACTGGCTAGAGCATCAAATCCTGAACAGGAATTATTTATTGGTAATCAGTCAGGTGGTAGAGTATTTCTTTTTTTGTATACAGATGATTTTTGAAGAGATTACAATGAAATGCTTGAGAGAGGTATTGAATTTGTAAGAGAGCCTAAAGAAGCTCCATATGGAATCGTTGCTGTTTTTAAAGATTTGTACGGTAACTTATGGGATTTGGTAGAATTAAATGAAGATCATCCTATTGCTAAACGAATGAAATAAAGAATTAAAAGTCAGAAAACAGGTTCCCAGGATTTCGCTTATGTAAAGCCGTCTGGGAATGTTTTTTATTTGAAGAAAAAAGAAGGTTAATGGTGATTTCTGCCTAAAAGGACAGATAACAGAGTGTCCTCAACATTCATCATCATTCTGAGTTGAATTATGTGAAAGTTGATGAATACCTTAATTCTAGGAACTTTAGACGATAGAATATATTAATGATGATCATGCAGATTTCTTAAATGAATTATTACAATATAAACATTTTATGAAAGGGAAGAAACTTATTCCTTTGAAAGAATGATGTAATTAAACATAGGGGGGAAGTAAATGAAAGACGAAAGTATTATCATCGTACAAGCTAAAGCGGATTATGTAGAATCATATAATAGAGCAGTTGATATAGTAGCGAGAGAAAGAAAATATTTAGCTTCAACCAAAGGTTTCTCACTAGAGAGTACAAGAAGTTTTGTAGAAGCAATTGAGCAAAATAATTTGGCACAATTTTATGCTATAAGGAATGGAATGGTTATTGGATGGTGCGATATTTTGCCCAAGAATTTTGAAGGATTTGAGCATGTAGGAACTTTGGGAATGGGAGTATTGCCTGAGTATCGAGGAATTGGTTTAGGAAGTCATTTGCTTGAGAGAGCAATTGAACATGCAAAAGCAATAAATGGGATAGAGAAGGTAGAATTAGAGGTGTTTGAAAGCAATGAAAATGCCCTTAAATTCTACCAAAAGCATGGATTCTTTCAGGAAGGCAGAAGAGTTAAGTCAAGGAAGTTAGATGGACAATATGACAATATCATTTTAATGGGGAGATTTATATAAAATTATGTGCTTATTTTTATTCTAAAATCTCTTCATTCTTTTTCTGATCCAGTATCAAATTATAGATTAGCCCTGCCAATACGAAGATTCCCCCAATTACCTTGCCTATGGATAATTGGTGTAAAGTAAAATAATCAATCGCAATTCCCATAAACAATTGTCCAATGAAAATCAGTAGAGTCAGGTTGAATGAAGGTATTTTATGAGAAATATAACTCTGAAGCATTACAACTACTACTCCAAAAAGACCGCCAAAATATGCCCATACAGGAATGGAACCTAAGGAATGATTAGTAATTCTTAAAGGTTCCTTATTTATTATAAGAAAGAAAAAGGCGAAGATTAAACCAACGATATAATTAAAGAAAGTACCTTGGAGAAGGCCTATTTTTTGTGCCAAATTGGCATTTATGATTCTAGAGACAACGATGGTAACACCTGCTAGAAATGACGCGAGGATTGCTATAGCAAACATTAAGATCCCTCCTTAAAAAATAGTCATAATAATGATGCCTGATGTAATGAGAAGTAATCCAAAAGATTTTTTTATGTCAAATTTCACTACTTTCATTCCTAACCATCCGAAATGATCAATAATAATTGAAGTTAGAGACTGCCCAAGCAGTCCTAAAGCAAGAGGCATAGAAACACCCAGTACAGAAAAACCTATATTGTTAAATAGAACCGTAAAAACTCCGATTGCACCGGCACTGTATAAATATAGAGGAATATCCTTACTGAAATTTATTCTGGCTTTATTTGGAATTAATACTAGTATCATGGTAATAAATCCTACAATATGAATGATGACGACAGACTGATAATTGCCAATGGAACTGGATAGTACTCCATTAATTGCTATCATGATTGATATTAAGGCTCCGATTGAAAGAGAAAGTATATTGTTCATATATTTGCTCCTTTCTTTGAATTTTACGTTCAATTTATCATAAAGTTATTGCCTGTGGTTATGACATATGTCATACTAAAGAAAATATTTTTATATCGAGTAAAAATGTGGTGTTGACATGAAACTAATTTATGATATTTATAAGATGAATCAGTATATTGAAAAATATAAAATACATCAGTTGTTTTCTGAGGATATAAAACCTTTTATGGAACTTTTCTTATTTAAGAGTGGGGAGTACATTTGCAAAGACAATGAAGAGATTTCTTATATTTATTTCTTTGTGGAAGGAAAAGCGAAAGTATATATCACGCTTAGCAATGGAAAATCTCTGCTTCTTTGTTTTTATCAGCCTTTTACGATCTTGGGAGATATAGAATTGGTGGAAAAGAAAAACGCCAGTAGTAATATACAGGCGATAGAAGATGTTTATTGTATCGGAATTTCTTTAGAACGAGCAAGGGAATATCTACTGAATGACTCTAAATTTTTAAGAGTCATCTGCACTTCTCTTGGCAAGAAACTTAATAGATGCTCAAATAACAGTTCTATTAACTTGCTGTATCCTCTTAAAAATAGATTAGCCAGTTATATCTTGGTTGCCGGAAAGCCTATAAATCATAAAGATGGAAGAAGTATTGAGTTCTTTGGAAACCTGACAGAAATAGCAGAACTTTTAGGTACCAGTTACAGGCATTTATTAAGAACTTTAAATGAACTCTCCAAAATGGGCGTATTAGAAAAGAAAAACAGTGCTTATGAAGTCACTGACTTGAAACAACTTAAAAAATTAGCTGGGGATTTATATAGATAAAAAGAGTAGAAGCAATCCTTGTTTTTTTGGCAATTGTCTTTTAATTGAATTAATTTAGTTTGTTTTTTGTCTATATTTAACATTTTTGCATGACATCTATAAGAAGTTTTATAAATAATATATAAGTGTTTTTTTCTTTTTATAAATTAGAGTAGCAGGAAATTATTTAACAATTTAAAAATTTGATGTTGATTTAAGAATTTAATTCTTGACAAGAAGAATTTTATAAGATAGAATTATTGAAAATTAAACTTATCAAAGGCAATGATCAAGAAGTAGTAACAGTAATGGAGTCCTTCAGAGAGCTTTCGGTTGGTGCGAGAAAGCAGGATATAGGTACTGTGAATTCATCTTGGGAGCTATACACCCAAAGGTATATGCTGAGTAGGCTGTATCGGGATCCACCCGTTATAGTGGAAAGCAATGTTAGTTGCTTACTGAGGTTGTGAAAACAACGAAGCAAGGTGGTACCGCGAACGACAAATTCGCCCCTGTGATACAGGGGGCGTTTTTTTATTATAAAAAAGATTTTTTTAAAAAAGATTTAATTTTTGTAGCAAATGATGGATATTTGCGTTTTTCTTGCATACTCTTATATAAATCTTGTTTTGTGTAGCAAACCATTTAACCTGTAAAGGTTAATTTAATTAATAAATTAATGAATAAATTAAAAATGATAAAATGGGAGGAATGAGATATGAAAAAGTTTATAAAAACTTTATCCTGTTTTCTTTCTACAGCAGTATTAATGCTTGCAGTAGGTTGTTCAAACGGAGGTGCAAATACTCCGGCTCCAGCTGGCTCATCTGATACGTCCGGCGAAAATAGTTCAAAGAATGTTACCGTGGGCATTATTCAGTATATGGATCATGTTGCCCTCGATTCTGCAAGAGAAGGGTTCATCGAAGCCTTGAAGGCTAATGGCTATGTAGAAGGAGAGAATCTTACGATTGATTATCAGAATGCCCAAGGAGATCAAAGTAACCTTTCTACAATTAGCGATCGTTTTGTAAGTAATAAAGTAGATTTAGTATTGGCCATTGCAACTCCGGCTGCTCAATCCATTGCCGGCAAAACGACAGAAATACCTATTTTAGCAACTGCTGTTACAGATTTTGAAGCTGCAAAATTGGTAGATTCTAATGAAGCTCCTGGAGGAAATGTCAGCGGAACTACCGATATGAATCCGATTAAAGAGCAAATAGACCTTTTAGCAAAATTAGTGCCTGATGCAAAAACAGTAGGGGTACTTTATACTTCCAGCGAGGATAATTCCGTATTACAGGCAAAGCTTGCAAAGGAAGCTATTGAAAACTTAGGTCTTAACTATGTAGAAGTAACTGTTACCAATTCCAATGATGTTCAGCAGGCAACACAATCCATAGTAGAAAAATGCGATGCAATCTATATCCCAACAGACAATGTATTTGCTTCTGCTATGCCAATTGTACACGGTGTAACAGCTCAGTCCAAAACGCCTGTAATCTGCGGTGAATCAGGTATGGTTGATAATGGAGGTTTGGCTACTTTAGGAATTAACTATAAAGATTTAGGATACCAGACTGGTTTAATGGCAGTAAAGATTTTAAAAGGAGAAGCTTCTCCAGCTACAATGCCGATTGAATCTGCTACAGAATTTGATTTTGTTATTAATGGTATAGTGGCTGAAGAAATTGGTTTAGAAATTCCTGAGGATCTTCAGCAATATATCATAAAATAGCAGTTTAGCAGACAGAATTGACAGGTTCATATGACAACTTCAGAAATGGGGGATATAAAGTGTTACAGATTATTTTAGGTGCTGTTTCCCTGGGGCTTTTGTGGGCGATTATGACTATAGGAGTGTACATCACTTATAGAATATTGGATATTGCAGATTTGACAGTAGAGGGAACCCTTGCCATGGGGGCAGCCATTGCAGCCCAGGCAATTACCAGTGGAATGAATCCTTATGCTGCAACTGCTTTGGCTTTGGTAGGCGGTCTACTCGCAGGGTTAACGACAGGAATTTTGCATACTCAGCTCAAAATACCTGCGCTCTTATCAGGAATATTAACAATGATCGCCTTGTATTCTATTAATTTACGTATAATGGGAAAAGCCAATATTTCTCTTTTGCGTACGGAGACGGTATATAGTTGGCTTCAAAGTCTTGGCTTAAGTGATACCAATGCAGTAATCGTTTTGGGATTGATTTTTGTCATGGTTATTGTATGTTTCTTATATTGGTTTTTTGGAACAGAACTTGGTTCGGCTATTCGTGCCACTGGTAACAACCCCAAGATGGTTCGGGCTCAAGGGATCAATACAGATATTATGAAAATTATCGGCTTGGTTCTTAGTAATGGACTTGTGGCAATAAGTGGAGCACTTATTGCTCAAAGCCAAAGTTTTGCAGATGTGCAGATGGGCACAGGATCCATCGTTATTGGGCTGGCATCTGTAATTATCGGTGAAGTCTTGTTTGGGAAAAAGAATTTCTTTAGCAGATTGGTTTCTTTGGTACTGGGGGCAATCACTTACCGAATTATTATTGCACTGGTACTAAAAATGGGAATGCCGGCGAACGATTTGAAGCTCTTTACAGCGATTACTGTGGCAATCGCACTATCACTGCCAGTATTTAAAACTTATCTGAACCCCGTCAAAATTTCTATTAAGGAGGGGAAATAAATGTTATCAGTGAACGAAGTATACAAGGTGTTTAATCCCGGAACAGTCAATGAAAAAGTAGCTTTACGGAATGTCACAGTAACCCTTGAAGAAGGTGATTTTGTTACCTTAATTGGTGGTAATGGCGCGGGTAAATCTACCCTCTTAAACTCTATTGCAGGGGTATTTCCTGTTGATAAAGGTTCGATTATTATTGACGGTACAGATGTAACCAAATTACCCGAACACAAAAGGGCGGCTATGTTAGGCCGGGTATTCCAGGATCCAATGATGGGAACAGCATCTAATATGTGGATAGAAGAAAATTTGGCGCTTGCTTTTCGCAGGGGAAAGCGTCGTACTTTAAAATGGGGTATTACAAATAAAGAAAGAATGATGTATAAAGAACTGCTTGCACCTTTGGGTCTGGGACTTGAAAACAGATTAACGACCAAGGTTGGACTGCTTTCAGGAGGTCAAAGGCAAGCTTTGACACTTTTGATGGCAACCCTAAAAAAGCCTAAGCTTTTACTTTTGGATGAACATACTGCGGCTCTGGACCCAAAAACAGCTCAGAAAGTATTGGAGCTTAGTGACAAATTTATTAGAGAGGGTAATTTGACCACATTAATGATTACGCATAATATGCGGGATGCTATCAAGTATGGTAACCGCCTTATTATGATGCATGACGGTCATATCATTTTAGACATTAAAGGTGAAGAAAAGAAAAAGCTGACGGTTGAAAACCTTTTAGAACGTTTTGGAAAAGCTAGCGGAGAAGAATTTGCCAATGACCGTGCATTGCTGGCATAATTTCTATATATCATTTTCATAAAAAGACAGATTCCTTTTATGGACTGTCTTTTTATTTTATTTTTAAAAATTTTAAAGGATTTTTTATCAATTTAAAGAATATTATTAGTGAATAAAATAAAAATTAACTATAGGGGAGGAAGCAATATGGACTTTAAGTTCAAAAAACTAGTTAGTGCACTGATCATGTTTGCTATGGTAGTGGGCTTCGTTTTTGCCCCGACAGCAGTAGTTAGTGCAGAAGAAGGAAAAACAACAACAATCACCATCGTACATACGAATGACACCCATTCAAGAGTAAACGAAGGCGTAGGATTTTCAAGAATTAGTTCTAAAGTAAAAGCACTTAAAGAAGCCAATCCTAATGTTTTACTTTTGGATGCCGGGGATACTTTCCATGGGCAGCCTTTTGCTACAATTACACAAGGCGAAAGCATAGTAAAGGTTATGAATGCTGTAGGTTATGATGCTATGACTCCTGGAAACCATGACTTTAACTATGGTCAAGACAGATTGCTTGAACTGGCGAATCTTGCACAGTATCCTATCATATCTGCCAATGTATTAAAAGCAGATGGAACGACGTTGCTTGAGCCATATGTTATTAAGGAAGTTGGAGGGTTGAAAATAGGAATATTCGGCCTTTCAACACCTGAGACAGCTTATAAGACCAATCCCAAGAATGTGGAAGGTTTAACCTTTGCTGATCCAGTAGAAACAGCTAAAAAGATTGTTGAAGAACTTAAAAGTAAAGATGTGGACGCCATCATTGCACTCATGCATCTGGGAATTGACAAAGAAAGTACAGATACTTCTTACCGTGTAAGAGATCAGGTAGAAGGCATAGATTTGATTATAGACGGTCACAGCCATTCAACTTTAGATACTATCGACAATGAAGGGAAAACCACGAAAATCGTATCAACAGGCGAGTATAATAATAATTTAGGTATCGTAAATTTAATTTTTGAAAACGGAAAATTAAAATCCGTGGAGCCTACACTTTTAAGCAACGAAGCAGTTGCAGAATTAGAAGAAGATTCTGCGATTTCAGAAGTGATAACGAAGCTCACCGAACAAAATAAAGTGATTACATCTGTAGTGGTAGGGAAAACAGAAGTAGTATTGGATGGAGAAAGAGAGCATGTAAGGGCTGGAGAAACGAACTTGTCTAATCTTATAACAGATGCAATGCTTGCAGTATCTGGCGCTGATATGGCTATTACAAACGGAGGAGGCATCAGAGCGTCCATAGATGTAGGAGACATCACAATGGATGAAATTATCACAGTACTGCCATTTGGCAACTATGTCATTGTAAAAGAGTATACGGGCGCTCAGATCTTGGCTGCTCTTGAACATGGAACAGCCAGCTATCCGGAATTGGCGGGTGGTTTCCCACAAGTAGCTGGTGTGACCTTTACTTTAGATTTGAATAAAGAAGCAGGCAAAAGAGTTTCTGACGTAATCATTAACGGAGAACCTCTTGATCTAGAAAAAACTTATAAAGTAGCTACGAATGATTTTCTGGCAGAAGGCGGAGACGGATATGATATGTTGAAAGAAGGAATTCTAGTGACAGAATTGTCTGCTCTTGACGAAGTTCTTGTAGAATATATCAAAGGGTTAGAATCTATACCGGCAGAAGTAAGACCTAGAATGACTGTTATAGAAAAGACAATTCAGGAAGAACCTACAGAAGTAGTAGAAGAAAAAGCAGAAGAAACAGTAAAGCAAGTACCTGCAACACAGCCTGAAAAAGAAAAATCCACACAAACATATGTTGTAAAAGCTGGGGATATATTATGGAAGATTGGCGTAAAATTCGGAGTAAAATGGGAAGAGATTGCTAAATATAACAACTTGAAAAATCCAAATCTGATTTTCCCTGGACAAAAATTAATCATACCGGCAAATTAAATAGTTTTACGAAGAAGGAGAGGTAATCAAGCCTTTCCTTTTTTTATTGCACAGAAAATCCCGCCGGGTTTCCTATGCCAAAAAACCTTATTATAAAATCGTTGCTTAAAGGAGTTTAATATCCTATAATATAGTTTAATGTTATATTTGTTACAATATTTTTATTAATGAAAATAGTTATGATATATTAAAAAAGGGGAGGAAAAGCAGTGCCGATCACTGAAATATTATCTCGAAATGCTGAGTTGTATGGTCAAGAAACATGTTTGGTAGAAATTAATTTAGAACTTCAGGAAAGCCACAATGTTATTTGGCGAGAATATGAACTGATTGAAAATAATCCGGCAGGGGAATATCGCCTGGAAATGACTTGGAGAGTTTTTAATGAAAAAGCCAATCGTCTGGCCAATTTATTACTGAAGCGAGGAATTAAAAAGGGGGATAAGGTAGCTATTCTTTTAATGAATTGCTTAGAGTGGCTGCCCATATATTTTGGAATCTTAAAGGCTGGTGCTGTTGCGGTACCTTTAAACTTCAGATATACAGCTGAAGAAATAAAATATTGTCTGGATTTGTCTGATACAGTTGCACTGATTTTTGGTCCCGAATTTATCGGGCGTCTGGAATCTATTTATGATCAAATCCCACGGGTAAAAACGCTTTTTTATGCAGGAGAAAATCGTCCCAGTTTTGCTGAAAGTTATGACAGGCTTACAGCCAATTGCTCATCTGAGACTCCACAGGTTGAGCTTAGTGACGAGGATGATGCGGCAATATATTTCTCATCTGGAACAACAGGATTTCCAAAAGCAATTTTACATACTCACCGCAGCTTAATGGCTGCATGTTATACTGAATATCAGCATCACGGTCAAACCCATGAGGATAATTTTTTATGTATTCCTCCCCTTTATCATACCGGTGCTAAAATGCACTGGTTTGGCAGTTTATTATCCGGCAGCAAAGCAGTATTGCTTCGAGGAATCAAACCAGAATGGATCCTTAAAACAGTTTCAGAGGAAAAAATCACCATCGTCTGGTTATTAGTTCCATGGGCTCAGGATATTTTGGATGCCATTGAAAGAGGAGATGTGAAACTGGAAGATTATGATCTTTCTCAGTGGAGACTTATGCATATCGGTGCTCAGCCAGTTCCGCCAAGTTTAATCCATCGCTGGAAAAAATATTTTCCTAATCATCTTTATGATACAAACTATGGTTTAAGTGAATCTACAGGTCCAGGATGTGTTCATCTGGGAACAGAGAATATTCATAAGGTAGGAGCTATCGGAATACCAGGATACAAGTGGGAAGCAAGGATCGTTGATGAGCAGGGTAATTCTGTTCCTCAGGGAGAAGTGGGAGAACTGGCAGTAAAAGGGGACGGAGTGATGAAATGTTATTATAAAGATCCTGAGTCTACAGCAGCTGTCATAAAAAACGGATGGCTCTTTACTGGAGACATGGCCAGAATGGATGAAGATGGTTTTATTTATTTGGTGGACCGCAAAAAGGACGTTATTATCAGTGGAGGAGAGAATATCTATCCGGTGCAAATTGAAGATTTCCTCCGTGCCCATGAAGCAATTAAAGATGTGGCAGTTATTGGGCTGCCCGATCAACGTTTAGGTGAAATTGCAGCTGCCATTATAGAATTAAAATCTGGATATACCTGTACGGAAGAAGAAATAAAAGCATTCTGTACTTCGATGCCTCGCTATAAACGTCCAAAGAAAATCATTTTTGATAAAGTTCCTCGCAATCCTACCGGTAAAATTGAAAAGCCTAAGTTAAGGGAAAAATATGGGGCTTCTGGTTTAGTTGCAGCTCAGGTTGAAATCCGAAAGTAAAAAAGCTAGGGGATCTGTAATAGCAGGACCCCTAGATTTTTTTATACAAAATTATATTTTTGAATCGTTTCATAAAAAAGAACAAAGATATAATTGACGAATAGTGTAGGAATATTGTAAATTATAGAAAAGATATATAGGTTTTTTTTACTATAATTCTTTATCAATCCTGGCAGGCAATGTTTTTCGTGAATGCAGCGTGCGCTTTGGATGAGGAGGGAATCTGGTGAAAGCTGAGCATAAGTTTAAAAGGTTGGACACTAAGGTTTTTATCATTTCTTTTCTTGTTATTACGATGATTTTCTTTGGGATCAGTAAAATTATAATTTATAGTATAAGAGAATACTATTTTAGTCGCATGCAAGAGGATTCCATTAATTTTGCAAAAAGTTATTCTTACAGCCTATCCAAAGCGGCAGAGGCCAAGGATGTTGTCAATGAATTATTAGAAGAAAAACTTCTTGTGGCAAGCAGGGCAATTGCTTTATATGACGGACAGTACAGCAATCAATTACTGAAAGAATTGGCTGATATTTTAAAAGTAGATGAAATCGCTTACTACAACGCTCAAGGAGAAATAATTTATTCCAATGTAGATGCTATGGTTGGATGGAAGGCGTATGAAGGTCATCTGTTTTATGATTTCATGATGAGCGAGCAAGCAAGTTACATTGCCCCAATTAAGCAGGATTCAAAAACTGGAAAATACTTTAAATATGCTTATTTTAAAATTTCAGACGATAGATTTCTTGAGATAGGCGTTAAATCAGAGAAGATTTATAATTTCCTTGGCAGTTTTGAGATACGTAAATTACTGGATGAGATACAAGAAGTTGAAGGTGTAGCAAAGGTCTTTTTTATTGATAACCAGTTTAATATTACTAGAAGTTCAAAAACCCATTTTGATGAAAATAAGATCATTACTCCGGAAATTAGAAATGCCATTTATGGTAACAGAGAATACAGTTACATTAGTACATATGACGAAGAAAAAGAATATCAGGCTTTTGTTCCGGTATACCTAGAGAACATTAAAAATTTAGAGAATATTAAAATAGGAACGTTAGCTATTGGGCAGTCACTAAGGGAAGCGGAAGAAATCATAAAAAATTTAACTGGAGTAATCTTAGTCGCATTGTTGATCATATATGCATTGCTGATCTATATTATGATTTCGACATATCAAAAAAATGAAAAATTAATTCATCTGGCTTATTACGACGGATTGACCGGACTGCCGAACGAACATTATCTTAAAGAAATTTTAACCAAAGAATTAGAAAAGAATGAAAAGGCTCGAAGAGCTCTTTTACTCATTAATTGTAAAAATTTCAGAATGATTAATATGACTTATGGATATGATTATGGAGACGAAATTTTAAAAGAACTCACTAAACGTATTCAGAACTTAGAAGATGGCAGCAAAATACTTTTTCGTTTTTCGGCCGACAGATTTGCTTTGTTTATGAAGCATTACAGTGATCAACAAGAATTGGTGTCTGTTGTGAATAAAATAATCAAAGCATTCAAAGATCCTTTTAAAGTAAAAAATGTAGAACAGAATATAAATGTAGAAATTGGCATAGTTGAGATTCATAATAAATATGATCATTCAGACAGAATTTTAAAAGACGTATCGATTGCATTAAGCGGTGTTAAAGAGAATGATGCAGGGTATGCTTTTTTTAACAAAGTTATGGAGAATAAACTTCAGAGAGAAGATCTAATTGAAAAAGAGATTAGAGCGGCTATTACAGAAAATGATACGAGTAAAATATATCTGGAATATCAGCCTCAAGTTGATTTAAAGTCAAATAAAATAACTGGGTTTGAAGCCCTTGCGCGGATGAGAACAAAGAAGCTTGGTTTTGTTTCTCCTATGGAATTTATTGATGTGGCAGAAAAAAAACAGCTCATAGTTCCCCTGGGTAATTTCATTCTCACGCAAGCCAGTGAATTTATACGGGACTTGACTGACAAGGGATTTAAAGATATAAAGGTAGCAGTAAATGTTTCTGGAATACAGCTTCTTAGATATGATTTTACAGATACAATTATGAAGATTATTTCAGATACCGGTATTGAGCCATCAAGTCTTGAACTGGAAATAACGGAGTCCGTACTTTTGGGCAATTATAATATAATTAATGAAAAACTTAAAAATTTAAGGAATCATCAAATAGAAATAGCCTTAGATGATTTTGGTACGGGATATTCCTCTTTCGCCCGATTAATTGAGTTAAATATTGATACTTTGAAAATTGATCGCTACTTTATCAATAACATTTCAATTAAAGACAGCGGAGACATCATCACAGGAGATATTATTTCTATGGCACATAAACTGGGACTCAAAGTAGTGGCAGAAGGCGTTGAAGTTCCTGAACAGAAGAATTATCTTATGGGCCACCATTGTGATAGAATGCAAGGATATTTATTTAGCAAACCTCTTTCAAAAGAGAAAGCCTTAAAAATGTTGTTTAATCAAAATAAGTAAATGATTGATACAGGAGATTATCACTGAAAATATTGCTGATAATCTCCTGTATCATTTTATAAATTTACTTTTTTTGTGTAAAATAATTAATATGTTATTATTGCAAATACTAGAGTCATAGGATCTATGATCAATTAGGAGGTAAGTATGTCAAAACTTATTAAAGAATTTAAACCATTTATTGCGTCCATTCTTATTACCATAGCATTCCTTTTCCTTCAGGCCGCTACAGAGCTGGCTTTGCCTGATTATATGTCAGATATAGTTAATGTGGGTATTCAGCAAAACGGAATAGAGAACCTGGTTCCAGAAGTCATGAAAGAAGACACCATGGATAAAATCATGATTTTTTCAGATGAAGATGAAAAGACTTTAATCAGCCAAACTTACAAGTTAATAGGAAAAAACACTCTTACCCAAAAAGAATATGAAAAGCTGGTAAAGAAATATCCGGCTTTAGAGCAGGAAAACCTATATATCTTAAATACAAGATCGAAAAATGATCTGGAAACAATGAGTCCTTATTTAGGAAAAATATTTCTGATCATAAGTGCTATAGAAGAAGGAGCTTATCAATCCTATGTAGATTTGCCTCAGGGAACGGATCCTTTTATGATACTCAGACAGTTGCCCAGAGAGCAAATAGATGCCATAAAAATTAAGATAGATGAACAGTTTAAAGTGTTGCCTGAAGGAATCATTACTCAGTCGGCGCTTGCTTATATCAAGTCCATGTATGAAGACATAGGCATCGACATGAACAGAATTCAAACCAATTACATCTTATATATAGGCGGAATGATGCTGTTGATTTCCCTTGTAGGTATGGGGGCATCCATAGCGGTTGGATTTTTATCGGCAAGAATTTCATCAGGTCTTGGGAGAAGTTTAAGAGATAAAGTTTTTAATAAAGTCACTACTTTTTCCAACAGTGAATTTAATGACTTTTCAACCGCTTCATTAATTACAAGAAGTACCAATGATATTCAGCAGGTTCAGATGTTTACGGTTATGATGCTTAGAATGGTATTCTATGCCCCCATATTAGGAGTAGGCGGAGTGATCAGGGCTTTGAGGACGAACACTTCCATGGCATGGATTATTGCCGTTGGAGTAATGGCCATTCTGACTTTAGTGATCGTTATTTTCGCAACCGCCATGCCCAAATTTAAAAGGATGCAAAGGCTGGTAGACAATGTTAACCGTGTGACGAGAGAAGCTCTTACCGGAATGCTGGTAATCAGAGCCTTTAATACGCAGAAAGTTGAAGAAAAAAAGTTTGATGATGCCAATATAGATTTAACCAGAACAAATCTTTTTGTATCCAGAATTATGACTGTATTGATGCCGACGATGATGCTCATTATGAACAGTGTTACGTTGCTCATTATATGGATAGGTGCAAAAGAAATAGAAAACGGCACCATACAGGTAGGAGATATGATGGCCTTCATGCAGTATACTATGCAAATCATCATGTCATTTTTGATGATTTCTATGATTTCTATCATACTTCCTAGAGCTTCTGTATCGGCTCAGAGAATTTCAGAAGTCTTAAATAAGGAAATTACAATAAAAGACCCTGAAAATCCTAAAGAAGTTAAGAAAGATGTAAAAGGACTTCTGGAGTTTAAAAATGTGAGCTTCAAGTACCCAGGAGCAGAAGAATATGTTCTTCAAGATATTTCATTTACTGCCAGACCGGGAGAAACTACTGCTTTTATAGGAGGTACCGGTAGCGGGAAATCAACCCTTATTAATCTTATACCGCGATTTTTTGATGTTACAGAAGGGCAGATTCTTCTGGATGGTCAGGATATTAGGGAAATGAAGCTGCATGATTTAAGAGAAAAAATCGGATATGTTCCTCAGAAGTCGATTTTATTTTCAGGAACCATAGAAAGCAATATAAAATATGGTAAAAATGCCGATGCCAGTGATGAAGAAGTACAGAAAGCGATAAGAATTGCTCAGGCGAAAGAGTTTATCCTTGAAAAAGAAAAGGGATTGCAGTCAGAAATTGCTCAAGGCGGAGCCAATGTCTCGGGAGGCCAGAAGCAAAGACTTTCTATAGCCAGAGCCCTGGTGAAAAAACCGGAAATCTTTATATTTGACGACAGCTTTTCGGCTCTGGATTTCAAAACAGATGCCGCTTTAAGAAAAGCAATGGCTGAAGAAATAAAAGATAGTACCCTTTTAATCGTAGCTCAGAGAATCAGCACGATCATGAATGCTGAAAAGATTATTGTGCTGGATGATGGAAGGATTGTAGGGATGGGAACCCATAAAGAACTTCTAAAAAATTGTGAGGTTTACAGGCAAATTGCACTCTCACAATTATCAGAGGAGGAACTGGCAATATGAGTGAAAATAATGCTAAAAATAATTTTCCAAGAGGAGGCCATGGACCTATGGGAGGGATGAGGGGAGGTTTCGAAAAGCCTAAAGATTTTAAAGGGACCCTTTCAAAGCTTTTGGACTATTTAAGACCTTACAGGCTAAAGCTTATTATAGTCATGATTTTTGCCATAGGCAGTACGGTCTTTTCTATAGCTGGCCCCAAAATATTGGGTAAGGCTACCACCAAAATATATGAAGGAGTCATTTCTAAGATCACTGGATCAGGTGGAGGGATAGATTTCCAATACCTTTTAAATACGGTTTTATTACTGTTAGGATTGTATATTATCTCCGCAGTATTTTCTTATATTCAGGGATTGATTGTGACCGGCGTTTCACAGAAAGTATCGTATAATCTCAGAAAAGAAATATCTGAAAAGATTAATCGATTACCTCTTAAGTATTTTGATTCTGTATCTCATGGAGATGTACTTTCAAGGGTTACAAATGATGTAGACACTGTCAGTCAGACTTTAAACCAGAGCTTAAGTCAGATCATAACTTCTGCTACCACTTTGATTGGTGTTCTTATTATGATGCTGTATATCAGCTGGGAAATGACGATTGCGGCTATTTTAATTCTGCCCTTATCCATGGTTTTAGTACTGGCCATCGTAAAGAAGTCGCAGAAATACTTTATAGAGCAGCAAAAAGCTTTAGGAAAAGTAAATGGACATATCGAAGAGGTATATGGCGGACATAACATTATGAAAGCATTTAATGCAGAGAAAGAAGTGGTTGACCAATTTAGAAAAATTAATAAAGAACTGTATGATTCTGCATGGAAATCCCAATTCTTATCCGGAATGATGATGCCCATCATGAACTTTATAGGGAACTTAGGCTATGTGGCCGTTTCTATTTTAGGAGGCTGGTATGCCAGCAGAGGTGTAATAGAGGTAGGGGACATCCTTTCCTTTATTCAATACATCAAAAGTTTTACACAGCCCATATCCCAGGTAGCACAGATCAGTAATGTCATTCAGTCCACTATTGCTGCTGCTGAAAGAGTGTTTGCCTTTCTGGAAGAAAAAGAAGAGGGAACAGAATCTGCAAAGCCTGTTGAGCTGGACAAGGTAGAAGGAAGAGTGACCTTTGAAAATGTAAAATTCGGTTATAACGAAGATAAAATCATCATCAAAAATTTTTCAGCAGATATAAAACCAGGCCAGAAGGTCACTATCGTAGGTCCTACTGGAGCAGGAAAAACAACCATAGTCAAATTGCTTATGAGATTTTATGAATTGAATAGCGGAAGGATTCTTATAGATGGTCATGACATCAAAGAGTTTACACGGGAGCATTTAAGATCGCATTTTGGCATGGTTCTTCAAGACACCTGGCTTTTTTCCGGAAGCATAATGGAGAATATTCGATATGGGCGTCTTAGTGCCAGTGATGAGGAGGTTATAGAAGCTGCAAAAGCTGCCCATGTTCATCGATTCATCAAAACTTTACCGGATGGATATAGCATGATGATAAACGAAGAAGCCAACAACATATCCCAAGGGCAGAAACAGCTGCTTACCATAGCAAGAGCCATCCTTTCAGATCCCAGGATTCTTATATTGGATGAAGCAACTTCTTCTGTGGATACCAGAACCGAAATTTTAATACAAAAAGCTATGGAAAATCTGATGAAGGGCAGAACATCTTTTATCATTGCCCACAGGTTGTCGACCATAAAAGATGCAGATCTGATTCTTGTTATGAAAGATGGCGATATTATAGAACAAGGCAGCCATGAAGAACTGTTGAAAAAGAATGGATTCTACGCGGAACTTTATAATAGTCAGTTTGCGTCATGAAAAATATCATAAGAGTTTACAATATACTTACCTATTTGAGCTGTATAAAAAAGGGCTGTGCACTAATTATTTAGTGTGACAGTCCTTTTTTTGTGCGCAAATTATAACTAAATATTCTAACAGTAGTTTATAAATAAATTGATTGATTTGTCATTTTATACAGCGTTTGTTAAATTTAGAATGGCAAAAATATACCATATATTGATTAAAATGATATATCATATAGATAAAATATACAATAAAATAAATATGATCACTAAAAAATTATGAAAAGTGATTAAAATAATGTATCAAGGAGGGGTATAATGAAAGCTAAAAAGCTATTTTCTTTCATTCTCTCAATTGCTATGGTGTGTTCATTGACAGCATGTGGTAATTCTGAAAAAGCATCAACAGTACAGACAGAAGAAATGACAGTAGAAAAAGAAGAAAATTCTGCTCAGGATGCAAGTGCTACGCCACGGAATGAGACATTATATTTTGCAGGGCAACAGTGGGGAACCATAAATGACTGGAATCCAATGTCATCCAATTCTAATAATGGCATGGCGCTGAACCAGGCAGGAAGTGCTCGTGTAATCGTGTGGGAAACACTTTTTATGTACAATATGCTTGATGGTAAGTTATATGGTTTGTTGGGAACAGACTATTCTTGGAATGATGATAACACTGAATTAACGGTACACTTAAACAAAGATGCAAAATGGAATGACGGAACAGAATTTACTGCAGAAGACGTTGTAGCTACATTTGATGCACACATTAAATATGAATCGCCAACAGGTTCAGATTTCAAACCATATATAGAAAAGGTTGAAGCTAAAGATGATTATACAGTTGTATTTTATGCTACAAAGGATGCATCGGGGAAAGCTATTAATCCTTTAAAAGTTTTAGACTTTATTCCCAAAATATATATCATGCAGAAAGAATATTTGGAGACTGTTGCAGCGCGTAACAACAATGATGCCAATGCAATTAAGCAGGATAAAATGGAAGACTTGGTAAGTACAGGTCCTTACAAGCCATACTATTATGATGACCAGAAAGTTGTACTCATAAGAGATGATAATTATTGGGGACAGGCTAAGTCCATGTGGGGTAAACTTCCTGTTCCAAAATATCTGGCACATACAATTTTTAGTGGAAATGATACAGCACTTGTTGCTTTAAAAGCAGGGGAGATAGATGTAGCACAGATGTTTGTAGCAAATGTGCAGAATCTCTGGTTACAGGATAAGTTACCTATTTCTACATATATCGATGAAGCTCCTTATGGTATCTGTGCAGCAATGCCGACCATTTGGTTTAACACAAGAAAAGATGGGTTGGATAAGAAGGAAGTGCGTAAGGCCATTGCTATGGCAGTAGATTATGATCAGATCAATAAGGCAGCCATGACAGGTCAGTCACCTACATTTGATGAAGTTCCGAGAAGTGTTATGAATGCTACTGATGCAGAGCAAAGCATGATTGACAAGGATGCCTTGAAAGATTATCAGTTTGGCAATGATCCGAATAGAGCGAATAAGCTTCTGGATGAGGCTGGTATTGTTGATACAGACGGTGATGGGATCAGAGAGTATCCTGCAGGGAACAATCTGAGATTCAAGGCAGAGTGTCCTGAAGGCTGGTCTGACTGGAATGCGACTTTGGAGATTGTTGCAGCAGCTGGTAAAAAGATTGGTATTGATATCACCACTTATTTCCCTGATGCTTCAACATACATGGAAGATTTAACAACAGCTAATTTTGACATCATTATGGCTACACCAAATGGTACAGCATCCATTACCTGTCCATGGCAGCGCTGTCTTGAACTTATGGGTTCTGACCTAAATGATTTGGAAGTAGTGACACGTGGTAATTTCGGAAGATGGAAGAACGACCGTGCTGATGAATTGTTGGCACTTATTCCGAATGAGACAGATACAAATAAATTAAAAGAATACTATACGGAACTATCTAAAATTTATCTTGAAGAGGTACCTTCATTCACAGCAATGTATCGTCCGGCAGCATTTCATATTGTAAATGAAACTGTATGGACTAATTTCCCTCAACAAGATGATGGAACCAACATACCACCTTATGATTGTACGGATGGATATGGCGTTGCCGCTCTATATAATCTGACTCTGGTTGAAAAATAAAATAAAAATACCGCAGAAACCGATAGCAATGTCGGTTTCTGCTTTTCCAGAAAGGTTAGAAAGGATGGATTACGTTTTGAAAGGATACAAAAAATATTATGCAAACAAACTGATATGGTATCTGCTGACATTTATTGTTGCGGTCGTTCTTAACTTTGTACTGCCAAGAATGATGCCAGGTAATCCTGTTTCAACCATTGCTGCACAGACTACACAGGGTATGACAGATGCTACTGCCATTCAGAAAGTATATGCAGAATATGCAGAAGCCTTTGGAATTAATAAACCAATGTATAAGCAGTTTTTTATGTGGGTCAGGAATTTGTTACGTGGAGATATGGGAGTTTCTTTTAGCCAGTATCCAAGAAAAGTCAGCGACATTGTAAGCAGCAGTATTTGGTGGACAATTGCATTGCAGCTTCCAGCAATTATTGTAGGATGGCTTTTGGGAAATATTTTGGGGGCAGTTGCTGCGTATATGAGAAAAGGATTTGATAAAGTAATATTACCGGTATTTTTATTCATCAGCAACATTCCGGCATTTGGTATGGCAGTTGTGTTGTTGACTATTTTTGCAGTTAAACTTCACTGGGCACCAACGAGTGGAGGATATGGTTTTGATTTAATTCCGAATTTTAGCTTGCCTTTCATTCTGTCAGTATTAGATCATTACAAATTGCCTTTTTTGTCAATTGTTCTCGTTACAATTGGTGGGCAGGCTATAGGTATGCGTTCAATGTCAATTTATGAATTAAATGCAGATTATGTGAAGTATAGCCGTTTTCTTGGTATCAAAGACAGTAAGATCGTAAAGTATGTATTTAGAAATGCTATGTTACCACAGATTACTGGGCTTGCAATGTCATTAGGTACAATGGTAGGCGGTGCATTAGTAGCAGAAATTGTATTTTCTTATCCAGGTATTGGTACTACTTTATTGTCGGCGATCACAGGACGTGATTATCCCCTTATATCGGCTTGTACGTTGATTATTACAATCATGGTTCTTCTTGCAAACTTATTTGTAGAATTACTTTATGCTCTGATTGACCCGCGTATCAAAGCGGCACAGTCTGATTGAGGAGGGGTCAAATGGGAAATACATTAAAGCAATTAAGACGTTCGCCCCAGTTTATGATTGGATTTGTTATATTTATAACAGTTCTGGCATTGGTGATTATTTATCCTTTGATAGTGGCTGCAGATCCTTTAGAAATGGTAGGACAGGGAATCTTTTATAAGCCAGGCACCTATGTATCCGTGGCCGATACTGTTATACAAAGCATGGTTTCCGAAAAGAGTTACATACTTAATATAGATACTTCAGCTAATCGTTTGAGCTCGAGGATAAGCGTTGAGGACAGAAAAGCTATGATAGATTGGCTTGAAAAATATGGGGGTGTAGAAGAAGGTACGTTAAGTACAGCGGATGATGAGGTAGGTAAACTCATTGATACCTGGTGTGAAAAATATGATGCGTCTAATCCTCAGAAGGGACTTATTGCTGCCAGGAAAAAGTATTATGTCCGTCTGGATAGTTCATTAAAAGAACTGTTAAAATCTCAGGATATCATTGTTTCCGAATATGGAGAGGATGGCGAACTAGAAAAAAGGGGAAAAGTGGCTGATAACATATATGTAAATGTTAAAGATATTCCCAATCAGAGAACTTTTCTCTTAGGAACAGATAACTTTGGACGGGATGTTTTGACAGAACTGATTTATGCAACACGTACTTCACTGCTTATTGGTTTTATTGCTGGAATAGTTGCTACCGGAATTGGTTTGTTTTTTGGACTTTTGGCAGGATTTTTAGGTGGTTTTGCAGATGACTTCATTATGTTTGTAACAAACTTGTTTACAGTTGTTCCATCGTTTGTTATTTTGATCCTTATATCATATAGTGTAGGACAGGAAGCAAGGGGCGTTTTTATGGTTGCAGTTATTATCGGTCTGACTTCCTGGACATGGACTACACGAAGTGTGCGTTCACAGGTTATTTCACTCAGAAACCGTGACCATGTTAACATGTCAAAACTTTCAGGACACGGATTATTTAGGATTATTCTGGTAGATATATTGCCATATATAGCCTCTTATGTTGTTATGGCATTTATTCTTCAGATTTCAAGCGGTATACTTGCAGAGGCACAGCTTTCTATGCTTGGCCTTGGACCTGCAACAACCAAAACGGCAACTTTGGGCCTTATGATGAACTGGGCCTTGACTTATACAGCACATTTGAATGGCTCCTGGTGGGCATATTTTCCTGTTATTCTTGTGATTGCGTTGATTTCCTTTTCGTTGAATCTAATGAATACAGGAATGGATCAGGTATTTAATCCCACATTGCGAGATTAGGAAAGGAGCAGAACAATGGGCAAGATAATATTGGAAGTAAAGGATTTAAAGACAAAGTATGTAACCCGTTTTCATGAGGATGTGTATGCAGTTGATAGTGTATCTTTAACACTGGAAGAAGGAAAATCACTTGGAATTGCCGGCGAATCTGGCTGCGGCAAATCAACCCTTGCACTGAGTCTTATGGGATACTATTTTCCACCTCTGCATTATATAAGCGGGAGTATTCTGATAGATGGTGTGGATGTTACTTCAATGAAGCCGGATGATGTACGCAAAAAAATACTTGGAACCGAGATCTCATACATTCCACAAGCAGCCATGAATGCATTGAATCCTACTCAAAAGATTATTGATTTCTTATGGGATGTTGTACATACACATAATAAATCTATGAGCAGGTCAGAAGTCAGAGAGATGGCAAAGGAACGTTTTCAGGCCTTAGGTCTACCGACAGAAGTACTGGATAAATATGCTGTTGAACTTTCAGGGGGAATGAAACAAAGAACAGTTATTGCTGTTTCCACTATTTTAAATCCTAAGGTTTTGATTGCAGATGAGCCATCTTCTGCATTGGATGTTACCAGTCAGAAAATGGTGATTAAGATGATACGGGAATTAATGGATAAGGGATATATAAAATCAATGATATTTATTACACATGAGCTCCCTCTTTTATACAATGTTACCGATGATATTATGGTCATGTATGCAGGGCAGATTGTAGAAATAGGAAACGCCAGAGAAATAGTATTTTACCCGAAACATCCGTATGCAAAGGGACTTATGGAATCTATTATTGTACCAGAATCAGGAATAAAAAGCAAGAAATTAACAGCCATTCCGGGTGCGCCTCCTAATCTGAAACATCCGCCTGAAGGCTGCCGTTTCGCAGAGAGATGCTGCTACGCCAAACCTGAATGCCGTATTATTAAACCCAATATGATCAAAGCAGCTTCGGGGAGATACTATCGATGTCTGATGAAAGAGGACGAATTAAAGGAGGCGTATGGATATGGAGAATGAAAATCAATCATGTTTGAGCGGTAAAGGAGTTACAAAAATATTTGGCATGGGTAACAAGAAGACTATTGCAGTAGATCATGTGGATTTCGATTTTAAAAAGGGAGAGATCATATCCATTGTAGGCGAGTCTGGTAGTGGAAAGACGACTTTGTTTAAAATGATTCTTGGATTAATTAATATTACAGAAGGAGAACTTTTTTTTAATGGCAAGCCAAGAGATATAAAGACCCAGAAAAAAAGAAAAGAGTACTGGAAAAACATTCAGGCAGTTTTTCAGGATCCATTTGCATCTTTTAATATGTTTACCAAAGTAGATACCGTATTAATGGATTGTATAAATTTACGAGGACAAAAAAATCTTTCGCAAGAGGAAAAAACTGTACTTATGGCAGAAGCATGCAGTTTTGTGAATCTGAAATTTGCGGATCTGACCAATAAATATCCTTTTGAATTGTCAGGGGGACAGATGCAGAGATTGATGCTTGCCCGGATATTCCTGTTACGACCAAGAATATTGATGGCAGATGAACCGACATCAATGATAGACGCATGCTCGCGTTCCACAATATTGGATATGCTTTTAAAGCTCAGAGATGAAACGAATATGACGATAGTGTTTATAACACATGATATAGGACTGGCATATTATATATCAGACACAATTTATATTATGGAACACGGCAAATTTGTAGAACATGGTTCGGCAGATGATGTAATTCTGAATCCTAAGGCAGAATATACAAAACGCCTAATCAGTGATGTCCCTAAGATATATGAGAAATGGGATCTCTCAACTACATTACATTAGACAGAAAAATCAATCAGCGTTTGGATGACAGTGATTTACGTTGCTGGGCAGGAGTAATGCCAAGAAATTTTTTATAAGTTTTAATAAAATGGCTGCAGTCTGCAAATCCGGTTTCGGCGGCTATATAATTCAGGGATTGATCTGTAAAAAGCAAAAGATCCTGTGCTTTACACACACGGACATATTCAATATATTCCTTGCAACTTCGTCCGGTTTGCTGTTTAAAGTGACGTGAGAAGGTAGAATAACTCATATTGCAGTGCCGTGCAAGATCGGGAATAGAAATAGGTTCTCCGGAATGATTGGAGATATATTCCAAAGCATAATGAATCTGGGGATGAGCTGCTTTTTGGCCGCTTGCAGACTTTAGGTCAATTCCGCTGTTTTGCCATATGCGCATGATTAAAACTAAAAGCACGCGTAAAAGCGCATCAATCAGATCATCATGGAACAATTCTTTATGTGCAAGTTCGTGGATCAGTTGATCTATAATATTTTTGACAGGATACGGTGTAAGTATCTTTTTATTTAAATGAATAGGAAGCTTTTTTTGGAATGTGGTACAGCAGAATACGGAATGCACAAGAGGAGCTGATTCATTGGAAAAATGAAGTTTATTGGGATTAAACTTAATTACTCCATACTGAATATGTTCCGTATTCTTAGCATAAATACTGTGAACACTTTTTGGCATAATGACGATCAGATCTCTGGGATGCAGGACATAGGGAACGTGATCACATTCTACAATGATATTTCCCTGATACAAGTACAGAAGTTCTATATAATAATGCCAATGTGACGGATAGGGTAATGTAGTCACATTGGTGTCAAATATAAATATTTCATAAGGGGTTGCCAGCGTTTCAATATTTTCAAAGAAAGCCAAAACCTATACCTCCCTATTCTGTATTACTCATATGAAATATTAGCATAAAAAACTGAATAAATAAACATAAAATGAGGAATTAAATTAAGCAAATTTACTTAAATAATTTGACTAATTGGAGAGTGATAAATGTGATTAAACAAATTTTAAATCAGAACTGGAAAATGAGAGAAAGTCAGACAGGAGAATACCTGGAGGCAAAGGTACCAGGTTCTGTTTATCAGGTATACCTGGATCATGGATTGATGAAAGACCCGTATTTCAGGGATCAGGAAACAGAAGCATTGAAACTGATGGAAAAAGATTATGAATATGTGACTGTTTTTACGCCGGATGAAAATGTGATGAGCTGTCCTTATGTAGTGCTGCAGTTTCAGGGACTGGATACAATTGCTGACATCTGGTTGAATGGTAAACATCTTGGATATGTGGACAACATGCACAGAACATGGGAGTATGAAATAAAATCTCTTTTACTTCCAAAAGATAATGAGCTAAGGATTTTATTTCATTCACCGATAAAATACATTAAAGAACGTGAGAAGGAAGAAGGATTCTGGCCTACGGTGTATGAAGCAATGAGAGGAACTTCCCATATCAGAAAATCCCAGTGTATGTTTGGTTGGGATTGGGGACCGAGACTGCCGGATTCAGGAATATTTAGGGATGTATTGTTACTGGGATGTGAAGCAGAACGTCTGGATGGAGTATATATCAGACAGAAGCATGAGACAGATAAAGTAACGCTTTCATTGAAGATTGATTTAAAATGTATGGATAGTCGTTTTCCGTTATGCTTTGGAATGGATAAAGAGCTGATCAGGAAAAGAAATCTGAAAGCCAGGGTGAGGATTGAAAATCCTGAAGGGGAGAGCTTAATAATGAGAGAAACAGAAGATGGAGAGGCAGTATCAGACATTGAAATCCAAAATCCTCAGTTGTGGTGGCCAAATGGTTTAGGAAAACAACCGTTGTATAAAGTGATTGTAGAACTTATACGGGATGAACAAGTACTTGACAGATTTGAGAAACGTATTGGACTTCGTACACTGACAATCCGAAGAGCAAAGGACGAATATGGTGAGAGTTTTGCTCATGAAGTCAATGGTATTACATATTTTGCCATGGGAGCAAATTATATTCCTGAAGATTGCATTTTGAGTAGGATCAGTCCTGAGCGGACAAGGAATTTGTTAGAACAGGCAGTGGCTGCCAATTACAATACTATCCGTGTATGGGGAGGCGGCTATTATCCAGATGATTTCTTCTGGGATATTTGTGATGAACTGGGATTGGTTGTATGGATGGATTTCATGTTTGCATGTGGCGTATATCGATTGACCAATTCTGAATTTGAACAGAATATGATCGAAGAGTTCATACAGAACGTAAAGCGTATTCGTAATCATGCATGCCTTGGTTTATGGTGTGGCAACAACGAAATGGAAAGTTTTTACTGTTTAAGCAACCATGATTTCAATCAAGAGAAAGGTTATGCTGCTGATTATATTCGACTGTATGAGTATATCATTCCAAAAGTTCTTAAGGAATATGATCCGGATACTTTCTACTGGCCATCAAGTCCGTCATCAGGAGGGAGCTTTGATGATCCAAACAGTCCTGACAGAGGAGATGTGCATTACTGGGATGTATGGCATGGAAACAAACCATTTACAGAATACCGTAAGTATCGTTTTCGTTATTTATCTGAGTTTGGCTTTCAATCATTTCCATCTATTCGTACCATAGAATCGTTTACGAATCCTGAAGACAGAAATATCTTTTCATGGGTTATGGAAAAACATCAGAGAAACGCGTCGGCAAACGGAAAGATTATGAACTATATGGAGCAGATGTATCTGTATCCTACCAATTTTGAAACTTTAATCTATGCTTCACAACTTTTACAGGCGGATGCGATTCGTTATGGCGTTGAACATTTCAGAAGAAACAGAGGGCGATGTATGGGAACGATCATATGGCAGCTGAATGATTGCTGGCCGGTAGCATCATGGTCTTCTATTGACTATTATGGACGATGGAAGGCATTACATTATTATGAAAAACGTTTTTTTGCTCCCTTGTTGTTATCCTGTGAGGAAGAAAGTGTGCTTTCCCAAGATCCGAATCCAAATGCAGAACCCTATGAACTGAAGAAATCCATCCGTTTGTGTGTATCCAATGAATCACCAAAGGATGAAATGGTTGAGGTATTTTGGGAGCTTAGAGATAATTATTCTAATATTTTAAAAGCGGGAAAAGAGACAGTGCAAGTTAAGGCGTTTAGCAGCAAATGGCTTGACAGGCAATGCTTTCAGGATGCTGACGAATTCTCTCATTATGTCAGCTATCGTATGGAGAAGAATGGAGAAATAATTAGCAGCGGCAGTGTTTTGTTTACAGTACCTAAGTTCTTTCATCTGATAGATCCACAGCTTCAAGTCAGAGTTGAAGGCGATGAGATTGTTGTTACAGCCAAAAGTTATGCGAGAGCTGTACAAATTAGAAATAAAGAAGACAATCTTATTTTATCAGATAATTTCTTTGATATGGATGCAGGAGAAAGGCGTGTCAGAATACTCCAAGGAATTCCTGAAGAACTTGAAGTAAGGAGCGTATATGACATTCGATAAATAAATCAAAATCACAAAAGTAGAAGTAATCAGAAAAATATCTCCCCAAAAAATTTAATGTATTTATATGATATTATAAAATGGGAAAAAATCCGCCAGCTAAGCTGGCGGATTTTTTTAGAATCTTAAATCTCTTTCTCCTTGACGGATTCGGTTCAAATATTCTATGGCTCTTGCTCTTTGCCTTTCATTGGGAACGTTCAGAATTTCTTGATCAATCATTTTTCGTCCCATTGCTTTAAGTTCTTCGTCACCATAATCATTCAGATATTCTTCAAAAGTCAGCAGAGCATTGGGAAGACAACAGTTAGCGATTTGGCCTGATTTTGCAAGAGGCATAAAGCGATCTCCTGTTCTTCCTTCTCTGTAGCAAGCTGTGCAATAACTTGGCAGATATCCGTCTTTTACAAGACTTTTTAGTACATCAATAGGTTTTCTATGGTCGGCCAGATTAAATTGAGGCGTTTCTTCTATGCCTTTTTCTTCGGCAGCCATTTTCTTAGCGTATCCGCCTACCCCTACACTGGAACCGGCACTCATTTGAGAAATACCTATGTCCAAAAGTTCTCGACGGAATTCAACGCTTTCTCTTGTGGAAAGAATGAGTCCAGTATAAGGTACCGCCAGACGAATGACTGCTACTACTTTTTTAAAATCACGATCATTAACCAAATAAGGGAAGCTGTCATAATCCACCCCTTCAGCGGGCAATAACCTTGGAAATGAAATAGTATGTGGTCCCACGCCACTGACAGCCTCTAAATGCTCGGCATGCATAAGGAGGGCTACGGTTTCGTAGTGGTAATCATATAATCCAAACAGAGGTCCGATGCCGACATCATCAATTCCGCCGCCCAACATGGCTCTGTCCATAGCTTCTGTATGCCATTCATAATTGTGTTTTGGTCCTTTGTGCATGGCAAGATAGGTTGGCTTGTGATAAGTTTCTTGGAATAAAATATATGTGCCAATGCCTGCTTCTTTGAGTTTTCTGTAATTTTCAGCAGTGGTGGCTGCTATATCAATATTAACCCTTCTAATGGATCCATTTTCAAATTTTTCATTATAAATCGTTTGGATACATTCCAGAATATATTCGATGGGGCAGTTTTCATCGTCTTCTCCCGCTTCCAGAAGAAGTCTCTTATGTCCCATAGCTTCTAATGCTCTGACTTCTGCCCGAAGTTCTTCCTGTGTCAGACGATGCCTTTTGATTTCATTACTGCATTTGTATCCACAGTATTTACAGTTGTTCACACAGTAATTCGATAAATATAAAGGTGCAAAAATCACAATACGTTTGCCGTAAATTTTTTCTTTAATTTCTTTAGCCAGTTTATAGATTTTTTCAAGGGTTTCATCGTCATCCACTTCCAGTAAAACGGCAGCTTCCCTGTGGGTAAGTCCTCTGCAGGTCCTTGCTTTATTTAGGATTTTGTCGATTTCACTTGGATTTTTGGCCAGTTTTTTAGCTTCTTCAATAGAACTTAGGATCTCTCCATCATCGATAAATTCATTAGCATCCAAAGATTTTATATTATACATGTTGTAAACTCCCTTCAAAGTAGGTTGGTTTTAGTTTATACTGATTCTGTCAAGTATTCCGGACAAATAAGCAATGACTATTCCATAATTCGTCATGGGAATATTTTGATCAGCTGCTTTTTCAATCCGTGAAAGGACGTATTTGCGATTAAACATACATCCGCCACAGTGAATGATTAAGTCATAAGAAGATACATCACTTGGAAAGTTTGGCCCGCTTACAATATCGATTGTAAGATTTTCCCCTACCTTTTTACGAAGGAGCCTGGGGATCTGTTCTCTGCCGATGTCTTCCGTAAGAGGCACATGGGTGCAGGCTTCAGCGATCAGAACTTTGGAATCTTCCCTTAGGTTGTCAATGGCTGTGACACTTTTGGTGAAATAATCGATATTTCCCTTATATCCTGCAAAAAGAACGGAAAAAGAAGTTAGTTTGCTTTCTTGTGGTTTCTTTTCATAAACTGTCTTAAATACCTGGGAATCTGTGATGATTACATCAGGGGCTTGTGCCAGTGATGCAAGCGCCTTGTCCAGTTGATCGGTGGTTGTGCTTAGAACCACACATTTTTTATCTAGAAGTTCTCTTAAAGTCTGGACTTGGGGAAGAATGAGGCGACCCTTTGGCGCCTGAATATCCTGCGGCATTACAAGAAGAACAAGATCGCCGTCTTTAACGATGCCTCCGGTAATCGTCTGAGTGTCATAGTCCTCTGGAAGATTTCTTAGGATAGCATTGCGAATTTTTTCAATGCCGGATTTCTCTTTGGCACTTACAACAAGGGGTTCTGTACCTGTTTCCAATTTTATATAGCTGCTGACCTCTTCAACATCATGTATTAAATCTGCCTTATTTACTACAGCAACTGTTGGAATACGTTTATTTTTTAACGTTTTAATCCATTCTTTTTCCTTTTCTATGTTTTTACTGCCGTCAAATACGACTAAGGCAATATCGGTTTTATCAAGGGCCTCTTTCGTCTTTTTAACCCTTAGTGCTCCGATTTCGCCTTCATCGTCAAAACCAGCTGTATCAATAAAAACACAGGGACCGATACCGTATATTTCCATAGATTTATACACAGGGTCTGTAGTAGTCCCAGCATAGTCAGAGACCAATGCTGTTTCCGTACCGGTTATGGCATTTACTAGGGAAGACTTACCACTGTTTCGTTTTCCATAAATTCCTATATGCAGCCGGTTAGAACGGGGGGTATTGTTAAGACTCATAATATTCTCCTTTCAATGAGTGAATGGGACGATAGTCTCCTCTGTCCACAACGAGTTCATATCCTATTTTTTTCATGCGGTTCTGCAGACACATACGGCATTCTGCAGCTTCTTCTCCGGTGCAGATTTTGTTATCATACAGGGAATACTTTTTCCTTACACCAACGGGAGAAAGATTGGGCATAACCACATTGGCACCGGCAAGGATTCCTTTTTCACGACCATTAGGATCGATGGTTCCAAGGGCAGTAGTTGCGGGAATCAAAGCATTGGGATGCATTAAACGCAGTATAGCAATCAGTACAAGGGTCAAATCCAGTTGCCCTGAGGGGAAATCAGCAAATGGCGTATCTTTATGGGTAATGAAAGGACCAATTCCAATCATTTGCGGTTCGAAATGCTTAATAAATAGCAAATCTTCTATCAGGTTTTCTGTGGTTTGATAAGGAGAACCCACCATAAATCCTGTACCGACTTGATAGCCTATTTCTTTTAAATCATATAAACATTTCTTTCTATTTTCAGCGCTTAAACTGGGAGGGTGGAGTTTTGAATAATGAGATGTGTTCGCTGTTTCGTGACGAAGCAGGTAACGGTTCGCTCCAGCCTTAAATAATTCAAGATACTGTTCATAAGTTTTTTCTCCAAGAGAAAGGGTAATGGCACAGTCAGGATAAGCATTTCTTATAGATGAAACAATATCCAGCATTTCTTCATGGGAATACCACAGGTCTTCTCCGCCTTGGAGTACAAAGGTGCGAAATCCCAGTTCATAGCCTTGTTCGCAGCAGGAAAGAATTTCTTCTTTATTGAGCCGGTATCTGTCGGCTTTTAAATTGCTTTTTCGAATACCACAATAGTAACAATCGTTTTTACAGTAATTTGTAAATTCGATTAATCCTCTGACATATATTCTGTTGCCAAAGAATTGATTAGCCACAGATCTTGCCTTGGAAAACAAATATTTTTTATCTTCCTCTGTAAGAGTAGTCAGAAGGGTTTCAAATTCATCTTTTTCCAATGTCTTTTCTTTATGCAACTTATCAATGAGGCTTTGCATTCGTTCCTTCCTTTCATTCACTGTCAAATGTGAGTTTAGAGTAAACAGTTTTTGTACTTACATGGGGAAGCATACCGAGTTTTCCGGATAATGCACTGATTACATCATTAGGCGCATCCATAACAATGCTGATAATGGAAATATTGCGTTTGTGATAGGGGATTCCCATTCGTCCGATGATGTATTTACTGTACTCATGTAAAATATTATTTAATTTTTCAACAGCATTGGGATTCTCAACAATAATACCTACAACAGCAATTCTCGTTTCCATATACTTCACCTCAATTATTTATTCAAAAATAAAAATCCTTGTACCAAAGGCAAAGGCACAAGGATAATAATTAACAAACCCAATTCAACACATGAATTCGGTTGAATACTTATTATGCTCTTGCCTTCGCAATCGGGACGAACCCTCTTGTATCAGTACAAAAGATTTGTTAAAAAAATGACAACTCCTGAAAGGACGTACCTCGCAGAAAGTCGTTTTATTTTATTATAAATCAAGTATATTATAATTTCAAGAAATATAATGTTTATTTTAAACTTACAATTTCTAAATTTTGCTCTTTAAGATATTCTATGATTCTTGGCAAGGCTTCTACAGTCGCTTGGGATTCATGAAGCAGAATAATTGAACCTGATGTATTTGTGTTTTTAATGTGGCTTACTATAGCATCTGCATTTTTGCCTTTCCAATCTTCAGGGTCATTATTCCAAAGAACAATTTTACATTCATGTTGATCTGCCAGCTCTATGATTCTTTGATTCATAGCCCCATAAGGAGGTCGAAAGAGAGATAATTTTTCACCTGTCAGACTTTCGATCAGTTGACTTGATTGTGTAAGTTCCTCATCTTGCCTTTCATTGGAAAGAGCAGTCAGATTGCTGTGGTTCATTGAATGAGTTCCTATGGAATATCCGTTGGAGTATACATACTGTACATGCTCAGGATATTTTTTTGCGTTAAGTCCAATAAAGAAAAATGTTCCTCCAATATCATATTTCTTTAAAATATCCACAATGTCTTTGGAATAATTGGAAGGACCATCATCAAAAGTAAGGGCAACAGATCCTTTTGGAATACTATAGGATATTGTTTCACCAAGTTCTACAAAAGGGATACTGGACTCAATTTGGACAGGCTTTTCTGGTAATGAATTCTCTTTCACAATCTCATCATTTATAACGTCATCCATCACAACATCATCCTTTATAGCAGAATTTTGATTGTAAGACGGGGTTACATCTGTTTGAATGAATGCAGCCTGAGTGAATAATTGATTTCCCGGTTTTGTTTTGCCTATTATAAATCCTTGACTTGAGCAACTAAACAAGATTACAAAAAGGATACTTAAAAAAGTAGCAGTTGTCTTTGTATATGCAAGAACAAATTTTTTTGGTGGGGCAGTTTCAGGTGTATTCTCCAGTTCAGCATTTTTTATACTGTCCTTCTCATCATTGGATGAAAACGGCTTTACAGAGATAAAGGATAATTTACTCAAATCAACAATGTGCTGAATATTTCTGATTTTATTCAGTGCCTTGATATAATTTTCTGAGCAATGAAAACCTATGGGTTGACTTTGATCTCTGTATGTTTGGATCAATATGCCCAAATACTGCTTTTGAATCTCATTCCACGAAGTGTAAAATGAGATTCTATATTTATACCTTCCCTCAAAGCTAGTAACATTCAGTAAATTATTTGCTGTATATTCATCAATTTCCCAATAAAATTCTGCATCTTCAATAAAGGATATTTTAATATGTAAAAAATATTTATCATCTTTTTTATTAATTGTTACTAGCTCAAGCAATTTTCCGTAATAAACTGACATGGTTGCCCCCCTTATTTTAGGTATGGATCTCGTTTATAAATATTTATTCTTGAGCTGATGAATTAGAAGTGTTATTTTTTGGCAAGAAAGAAAAACTCATTCTTTCTGTAAAATCATTAATGGTTTGCAGTAATTCTGTCTTTTCTTTGAGTACTTTTTGATATTGTTCAGCATATTGCTGCTTCTCGATTTCTAAGGTTCTGATTTTTTCTTCTAATTCATTAATTTTTAACATACTTTGATATTGAGCATTGGTAGCTTGCTCATTCAGTTTATTGTATTTATTTCTTTCCGCCTCCAGATGACTTGCAATTTTATCATATTCAATTTTTGCAGTATTTTGGAATTCTTTATAATCTTCGAGGAGCTGTTCGTAACTCATTTGCTTGCTTGTGAGGCTGTCTTCCAATGAACGGATTTCCTTATTCTTTTCCTGTAAAAGTTGTTCTTTCTTTAACTGGTCTTGTTTTAAACGATTGATGGTTTCGTTAGCATTTTGTAATTGCTCTTCTAAAGCTTTATTTCTATATTGGATTAATTGGCGGTCTTTCAGCATATTTTCCAGGGAGACAATTAAATCCAGCACAATTTTATCCTGAGTATCTTTTGAGAGTAAATCACTATTGTTTTGTGGATCAGTTGCTTCAGGTTCTTCTGTAAATTCAACGGAAGATAGGGGTTCTGTTGTAGTTGGTTCCGTTTGAATTTGGCTGGAGCGAATATTTTTTAGCCAGCTTATTCCTTTTTTTTCGCCTTTATCACTTGGCACGATATCAACTCCCATAATCAGTATAGTATTAAGGACTTTTCTCTATATTATATCATTTTAAGCGGTTGAGAAATATTTTATATTCAAAAATAGGAAAAAAGTCCTAGAATAAGAAGTGTAGATTCATTGAAATTCTTAAATTATTTGAAAATAAAAATGAGTTAAAGTATTCATTTAAGTCATAATGGAACTGTGATATACTACAATAATACTAAGTGTAAATACAACAAGACAAAGGAGCAAAAAGCAATGGGAGAAAAGAATGCGTCCATTACATTTTATGGTGTAAGGGGTTCCATTCCTACACCAGGGAAAGATACGGCAGAGTTTGGAGGGAATACCTCCTGTGTGGAAGTTTTGTTGGGAAGCAAACTCTTCATCCTGGATGCTGGCACTGGTATTCGTGCTTTAGGAGACAGCCTTTTAAAAAGATACCAAAAGATAAATGGGGATATTTTTATTACCCATACCCATTGGGACCATATTCAGGGTTTTCCTTTTTTTGGGCCGGTCTTCTTAGAAGGCAACAGTTTTAGAATTTTCGGACCAGGGAAAAAGGATGCTTCTTTCGAAGATCTTCTTAGAAATCAAATGCATTCTCATTTTTTCCCGGTTCAGATTGAACATCTAAAAGCTCATCTTGAATTTATTCAAATTGAAGACAAGCAAAAGATTCAATTAGATGATGATATAACTGTAATGACATCTGCTACCAATCATCCGGGAGGATGCTTGTCTTATAGAATTCAATATAAAAATTATATTATTTGCTATCTTACGGACACTGAACACTCCGCGAAGACTTTTGAATCTCTGGTGTCTCATGCAAAAAATGCAGATATTATTATTTATGATGCAACGTATACGGAAGAAGAGTACCATGGCTATAATGGCAGAACATCTAAAAAAGGCTGGGGGCACTCTACATGGCTGGAAGGTATTAAATTATGCAGAGCTGCCGGTGGCAAAAAGCTGGTACTCTTTCATCACGATATTCATCATACAGATTCAGATATGAAAGCTATTGAAAAAGCTGCAAAAGAGGTATATCCTGATACGATTGCTGCCAGAGAAGGAATGACCATTTACTTATAAAGGAAGGGATGCTTTTTCCCATACACGTTTTTTGATAAATAGATCCAATAAGTTTTGATCAATTTTATTTTCCTTAGCCATACTCTGGAGAATACTAAGGGATTTGTCAAGAGGAATAGCTTTTTTATAAGGTCTGTCTACAGCAGTTAAAGCGTCAAATATATCCACTATGGCAAGGATTCTGGCTTCTAGTGGGATTTGGTCTCCTTTTAGACCATTAGGATAGCCTTTCCCGTCCAATTGCTCATGATGCATACAAGCAATTTCTGGAACGCGTTTTAATTCCGTTCCAAATCTCATCTTAGACAGCATACGTTCAGTAAACAGTACATGATCTTCCATGATCTTTCGTTCTTTTGCGGTAAGTGTCCCTCTTTGTATGCATAGTTGTTCTACTTCCTCATCCGTTAGAAGGGGAAGGTCTGTTCCATCTTCACCGGGATAAGTTGTACTGGCAATGTAAAGGATTTCTTGTTTTAATTCTTCATCAATAAATGTAGAGGGATTATCTGCTTTTATAATCGTGTCACGATAATGCTTATATGTTTTCTTGATATTTTCTTTTTCTTTTAAAATTAGGGTTACAGATAAAGGATTTTCTGCTTGTAAAACAGTCTCAAAATAGTGATTGATTTTTCGCTCCATGGCATAATCGATTCGCTGGAGGACAAAAGGAAGTTTTTTATCCAGGCGGGTTGCCTTGTTCATAACGGAAAGAGGAACCGCCATTTTGCCTATATCATGAAGCCATGCAGCGGTGGATACGACTTTTAACTCCTTTTCATCAAAATAAACATCTTTGTAAAATCCTTCTGTATCTTCATTAATTGCTTCTGCCAGTGCACGGGCCAAAGAAGCAATTTTTTGTGTATGAGTAGCATTATAAGGGGTTCTGGAATCAATAGCAGTTACCATGACTTGAATGAATGAATCCAATAAAGCTTCTATTTCTTGTATGAGCTGAGAGTTGGTAAGGGCAGTTGCTGCCAGAGAAGCTAAAGATTCAATAATAAGTTGGTATTCTTTTGGAAAAGGAATTACTTCATTGGTATTTTTATCGATTGCATTGAGTAACTGCAATACTCCGATGACTTCAGATTTATGATTTTTTAATGGTATAACGAGCATGGAACGGGTCAGATAACCTGTCATTTCATCATATTTTTTAGGCCCTGAAAAATCAAAACTGTCGTCGTTATAAACATCTGGAATATTGATGGATACTCCATGATTTACAACGTATCCGCTGACATAGATGTCATTTATGGGTACAGGGGGAATAGTGATTTGGTCCCCTTTTCCTCCAAGAAATGTATTCATAGTATCATTGTGAACAATTTTTGCTGCCAATTTATTGTCTTCAATCATATATAAAGTCCCTGCATCTGCATGGGTAATGCGTCTTGCCTCTGATAAGATCATATCCAATAATTTTGCTAAATCTTTCTCAGAAGACAGTGCAATAGCAATCGATATCAGGTTTGAAAGCTGCTGAGCAACTTCTTCAAAGTGATATTGCTCCATTTCTTTCATAAATTTTCCTCCCATTTTTTATTGATAATTTATTATATAACATTTATTTGCAAATAGGTAAATAATTTTGAAGAGTAAGTATTGTAAAAAATAATACAATAGGTTTAAATTGTTAATAAATATTAAATATTTTGAATAGACACGCATGCAAAAATATATTATTATATATTATAAATCAAATTTGTACGAACGTTTAAGATGGAAAGAGTTTTTTGTGTTGTGGAGGGATATGATGAAAAGATATATAGAAATGTTAAGAAATGTCCTTATCATGTGGCTTATTTTTATAACAAGTTTTGGAAGCAGCATTCAAGTTGCAGCGGCCGATTATCAAAGAGTGGCAAAGGTCTCAGAGTTAAGTGGCGAAGTTGGTGTACTTAGAGCCGGAGGAGAAAAAAGCATCTCTGCATTTAAAGGTATGGGTTTAAATCAGGGAGATACGATTATTACGAAAAAAGATTCCTGGGTTCGGGTAATATTGGATAATGACAAAGAAGTAAAAATAGGGCCTAGTACAAAAATAATGGTTAAGGAGTTAAAGGGCTCTGCCGTTGCTGAAAGTACAGAACTTCAGCTATGGACCGGTAATGTTTTTAATCATGTGCAGAAAAAACTCAATGCGAATTCGAAATATGAAATACACACACCGACAGCAGTTATGGGTGTAAGAGGAACAGAGTATTTTGCAAAGCAATCACAGGAAGGCACTGAAGTTACGGTTATAGAGGGAACAGTAGAAGTAACTTCAGCTGATCAATCTTCATCTACAGAGGTTAATAGTCTTCAAAGGTTAACGATTTTTGGTGATACTGGTATTCAAAACCTAGAATCAATCAATTTAGACGAATTAGATTTGTTTACACTTCAAACTCTCCTTGAATTATTGGAAAGATATCCAGGAGTTATTGACATAGATAAAGACGAGGTGGAGAATTTAATACAGAAAAAGCAAGAAGAGGAAAAGCAGTCAGAGAATGAGGAACAAGAACCCCCAAGAGTGATTACGGAAGGGAATAATAGCAGTGCTACAGGAGGATCGTCTTCATCTGGAGGAGGATCGCCTTCAACCAGCAGAGTAAGAAAAATTGTATATGTGAAAGATGAGAATGGAAATGCAATAGAAGGCGCAAAGGTAACGCTAATCAATGTGAATGAAGGATCTGGGGCAGCAATAGAGAGAACAACAGGAAGCAATGGAGAAGATATTTTTGAAGTAACGCCTGGTTCATACATCGTAGAGGTATCGAAGGAAGGATATGAAGGAAGGAACGTAGAGGTAACAATAAATGCAGGGGAAAATCCATTAACGGAGATTATCCTTACCCAGAATGATTTTGAAGCTGAATTGCTACCGATGAATGTTGAATCAACTACAGCTGTTGTTCGTTTCAATTCTTCATTACATGAAAACATTTTAAACACAGATATTGATGAAATTATTTCAGACATTGAAATAAAGGATTCAATGGGCGGTTATCAATCCATCAAGGACTTAATAAGGGAAGTTCGTAGGAGTTCAATGTATGATGGTAATTATACAATATTAATATTAACATTTAAGGATGACTTATATGCTTTGGATGATAAAAAGGTTCTAAGAATTGCTTTTACAGACCAAGTGAAGGACAAAAATAATACAGTATTGAAAGACAGGAACATCGAAGCACCTTTTGTAGAAGATTATTTTGCCCGAGTGGATGCTGATAATAATGAATTATTATTTAAAAAAGCAATAAAAGATTACGGTATCCAGATTGACATTGCCTTAGATCCTTCTGGTTATTATGAATATCAATGGGCGGATGACATCACTCAAAATGCTGATAAAATTAAGAAATTGATCAATGGATTTTTTGCTTATACTGACCAGGATGCATGGAAAAAAGTACAAGAAGCAATGTTTAAAAAGATAGATTCAGGATTATCAGATGTTGTAGCACTCACTGAAATATATGGAGAGGAAATGCTTGTGCTTAAATTCCCGGCAGTACCGGATTATGACATTTCACAAATACAGAAAGTAGAACTGATCATTCCAAAGGAAGCTTTGAAAAATTCTGATTCAGATTTATTAGCTCTTTCAAATCTCGTGATTGATGATTATAATGCTTTGATCACTCATGGACTAAATCCTAACCATGATTTAGATACACCTGCATGGATTATAACAGATGGATTAGATATGGATGCTTCTTTTTCTGACTCATGGGCTTATAATATTAAGCTGGAGTTTAGCGTGTATGACGAAGAAGTAGGAAAAACAGTTTATTATAGAACTGGAGCGCTTGCAGATGACTTTAGCGCTGATATGATTGAAAGACCCGAAATCACTCACATTATCAGAAATCTTTCAAACAATGAAGGAGGAGTATTATCTGATCAAGTTAGTGTTCATACTGTCAATGTCGGTAACAGAGAAGAACTGATATTAATAACTGAAGGCAGAGGAGCAGATGCCAAACTTGAATTTGCAATCGTGGGTCTTGATGAGTGCAATGAGGGGGAAAGAAGTGACATCCAAGCTGCTGTTGAAACCGCTTTTGGAATGATCAACGGTCAAACTAGTTTTGGAGGCAATATTTCAGATTATGAGGCTGACTTGAAAGTTGGATTTAAAGTTAACAATGAAAAATATTACATTCAAGAATCGTTAAAAGAATTATTTAATGGAGATGCAGAAGATATATGGGTAGCCATCGGAGATGCTAGAAATGAGGATAATCTTTTAAGTGAATTAGCTGTAGTTAGTAAATTCGATAATGACGAAACGGTTATTGCAATTGTTGTTGGTCCCAATGATACGATTGAGTTTTTTGTAGAGTTTAGCAGTATTCCTCAACCTCTAGCAAGAGTACTTGCCGATATTATTGGAGAAGCTTTCGGTTTGGAAGCCAGTGTTGAATTTGATGAATAGTACGCAGATCATTATCCCTCCAACTATCTTTTGATAGCTAGAGGGATATTTTTGTCATCTCCCTTAGAAGATATATTCAAAAACTCTTAGAACTTAAGCAAGAGACAGGAGCTTTTGGACGCTGGGTTATATCTTTGAGGAAATAAAAGTAAAAGGAAAAGCGCAGGGAGCTTCTGTTAATCAATGAAAGTTCTAAACTGTTGTAAAATAGTAAACATTAAAAATAGACAATGATTTAAAAATATATTATTATTAATATATGAATTGCAATATCAGGAGTATATAGAATGAAAAAAGTGTTTTTAACCTTGATGATGCTCATTTTTGTTTTTTCAAATACAGTTTTCGTAAACGCCGAAGAGGTAAATTTTGAGTCCATTGGTTCAGGGAATTTGGGATACAAGGACGGAGATTTTTCTGTGGCGGAATTCAGATTCCCTTATGGCATTATAAAAAACAAAGATGGGGAAATTTTTGTTGCGGATTCTTACAATCATGTGATTCGCAAGATTTCGGGCGGCAAAGTATCGACTATAGGGGCTTATTCAAAATATGTGGATCATTATGGATTCCCTACAGGGGCATATGTAGATGGTGGGATCGCTGAAGCAAGATTTAATGAGCCAAGGGATATAGCCATTGATTCTAAAGGAAATATTTTTGTTGTGGATACAGGCAATCATGTCATCAGAGTGATAAAAGATAATAAAGTATATACCTTTGCAGGAGCAGGAGAAGCTGGTTTTGCAGATAAAAAAGGAACAGAAGCTAAGTTTAATCAACCTTCAGGAATTGCCATTGATAAAGATGACAATTTATACATTGCTGATACCTTAAATCATGTGATCAGAAAGATCACTCCAGCGGGAGAGATATCCACCTATGCGGGGAAGAGAAGTGACGATGGTGACTATCAGGATGGAAGCCTTGAAGAAGCCAGGTTTAATGAGCCTACAGGATTGGCAATAGACGGGCAGGGAACGCTGTATGTTGCTGACAGTGGCAATCAAAGAATCAGAATAATTAAAGATAATAAAGTAATTACAATTGCAGGAAGTGGTACAGAAAAAAATGATGCAGGATATATAATTGGAGGATATAAAGATGGTGCTGCTTCACAGGCGCAGTTTAATTTCCCCAAAGGAATCGATGTGTCAAATGAAGGAATGATTTTGATCGGAGATATGTTTAATAATCAAATCCGAGTGATTAAAGACAATCAAGTATATACCTTAAAAACTGCAGATGGGGTACTTTATGGCCCTGTAGGAATATCATACAGTAATGGATCCCTATATGTTTCTGATATGTGGAACAATAAGGTTAAAAAATTTGAAGTCAACGAAAGCAACCTTATCCAGGTTGAAGAAACAGAAGGGGAAGATTTTTTGCAAATTACTTTGATTCCTGGAGAAATTCAAGTTTGGGTTAACGGAAGTAAAGTAGAATTTACAGATGTAAAGCCTTATAAGGATAATGGAAAGGTTATGGTTCCTATTCGAAAACTCAGTGAGAGTTTAGGCGCGAAAGTTACATATGATGCAGCTAAGAAGGAAATAACGATTCAAAAGGACGAATGGAAAAAGCAAATTTTTATTAATAAGGATCCAGTTATCCTTAAAGATGGAAGAATCCTGGTGCATACAAGATTTTTGGCAGAAAACTTAGGTTATCATGTTGAATGGTTAGATGAATACGATACAGTACTTGTGACACTCCCATGATTAATTTTGGAGGGATATTCTTGAACAAAAAATCTTTATATTTTATGATTTGCTTATTCTTAGTCTTTAGTTTATTTACATATTTTAATACTTTTGAAACTTTAGAAAGTAATTTGCAGGATAGTTTGCTCCGAAGCAATAAGAATAAGCAAATAGATACCCGTGTTGTGGTGGTGGGAATTGATGAGGAAAGTCTTGGCCAGATTGGTCAGTGGCCCTGGCCAAGAAGCGTCCATGGTGCTCTGTTGAACACCATATCCCAGGGGAGCCCAGCGGTTATAGGTATAGATGTTATTTTTTCAGAACCAGCCCCAGATCCGGAGGAAGATGCTATTTTTGTAGATGCTGTTAAAAATAACGGATCCGTAGTGATTCCCGTATATGGGATTTTCGACGAAACGATAAAAGCAGAGGAAATGAAAACAGATGAATTGATGGAACCATTTCCTGAGCTAAAAGAAGCATCTGTTCAGGGGCATATCAATACCATTCCTGACAAGGATGGTGTAATCAGAAAAACCATCTTGCACTTTGATTATCAGGGGGAAAAAATAGAAAGCTTTGCGTGGACTTTATATAAGAAGTACATGGAGCAGCATGGGCAGCAACCCAATATAGAAGATTTGCCACTGGATGCATGGAACAGGATGTTGATTGATTTTTCAGGAAAACCCGGAGAAGTAGAATATGTATCCTATGCCAGTGTGCTGTCAGGAGAAGTACCACCGGAATATTTTGAAGACAGGATTGTATTGGTAGGTCCCTATGGTATGGGAATTGCCGATATGTATCTGACTCCGTTGGATCACGGTACGCCTATGCACGGAGTAGAAATTCATGCAAATATTGTTCAGAATTTATTAAATGGAAATTATAAACGCTCAGCGTCATTTTTTGTTAACTTAATAATACTCATTGCATTTTCGATTTTTAGTTATTACTTTTTCAGAAAATATTCTCCGGGATGGATGTTTGTTTTGCTGATGTCCGTTATAGGCTTATACATTGTCATTGCCAAGGGGGTTTATGAAAAGAATATTGTTTTATCCATTGCTTATCCTGTACTGTTGCTTATTTTTACTTATATTTTTGCTATTGCCTTTAGATATATTCAAGAAGCTCTTGAACGCAAGCGAGTGACAGAAGTCTTTGGACGTTATGTTGCACCGCAGGTTGTGGAAAAGATATTAAGTGAAGGTAAAGAAGGCTTGAAACTGGGAGGCATCAGAAAAGAAATCAGCGTTTTGTTTGTGGATATCAGAGGATTTACTCCTCTTTCGGAAAAAGCGGAACCTGAAGAAATTGTTGAGATTTTAAATAATTATTTGAATCTTTGTGCAGAATCTATCTTTGCCTGTGGAGGAACACTGGATAAATTTATCGGAGATGCTACCATGGCTATCTTTAATGCACCTTTGAATTTAGAAGATCATGCTTTTAAGGCAGTGCAAACAGCATGGAGAATGAAAGAAGGTTCCAAAGCGTTAAAGGAAAAACTCCTTGAACGCTTTGGAAGAACGGTCGAATTTGGTATTGGTGTCAATACAGGAATTGCGGTTATTGGAAATATTGGAGCACAAGTAAGAATGGATTATACAGCCATAGGAGATACGGTTAATACTGCAGCAAGGCTTGAAAGCAATGCAAAGCCGGGACAAATCTTGATCAGCCAGGCTACATATGAAAAAGTGAAAGATAAAGTAGATGTTACACCTTTGGGAGAAATTAAAGTGAAAGGGAAAGAACAAGGAGTCCCGGTTTATCAGTTGGATGGAATAAAAGAATAAGATAAAAAGCTCTTTCATTGATCGCCGAAGAAAGATCAGTGAGGGAGCTTTTTACTTGTGGAAAATAAAGAAGTTTAATGTCAGGAAGATATTAGACTCAGGCTGAAACCAATTACATTATAAAAAAGATACGTTATAATATTATAAATAATCCAATAAGCATTTTTGGAGGTGAGGTTTTGAAGATTTTACTCGTTGAAGATGACAGAACCATTGCCAGTGGTTTGGAGTATTCTCTGGAACAGGAAGGGTATAATGTGGTGATTTGTTATGATGTTATGTCAGGGAAAAAAGCTTTAATGGAAAATCAATTTGATTTATGCCTTTTGGATTTATCTTTGCCCGACGGAAGCGGATACGAATTATGTAAAGCAGCAAGAGAAAAATGGGATATCCCCATCATATTTTTGACGGCTTGTGATGAAGAGGTCAATGTGGTCATGGGACTTGATATGGGAGCTGATGACTATATCACAAAGCCTTTTAGGGTCAGAGAACTTATTTCTCGTATCAAATCTGTACTAAGAAGGTATCAAAAGGGTATGCAATCAAAGCACATTCTGGAGTTGGGAGATATACGAATCAATACCCTTGATGCAAAAGTGTATAAAAGTGGGAAGGAAGTTAATCTTACGCCTTTAGAGTATCGTTTATTACTAGTATTTGCTAATAATGAAGGACAAGTTTTGTCACGAGGTCAGTTATTAGAAGGTATCTGGGATGTGGCCGGGGATTTTGTCAATGACAATACGCTCACGGTGTATATCAAAAGGATTCGTGAAAAGATAGAAGACGATCCTCAAAATCCAGCGATTATCAAAACGATTCGGGGTCTTGGCTACAAGGTTGGTGATTAATATGTTTCGCAATAGGGAAATACGACATTTTACTATTATTGTGTTCCTGATATTTGCTGCAGGGACTGTCTCTATATCTGTTCTGAATCCAGTTGCTGGTGTCATAGCTGCGATGACTTTTCTGCTTATTATAGGCTGCAGTTTTTACTATACCCTAAAACGATATAAAGAAATAAAAGAACTTTCCGGGTATTTGAGGATGATTTCCAATGGAGATTACACATTGGATATTCGGGATAACCGGGAGGGAGAGTTAAGCATTCTTAAAAATGAAATATACAAAGTAACCCTTATGCTTTCCAAACAAGGACAACTCCTTAAAAAAGAAAAAGAGCAGTTAGCAGATGCCCTCTCAGATATATCCCATCAGTTAAAAACTCCCCTGACTTCGATGACGGTTATGGTAGATTTATTAAGTAATGACAATCTGACAAAAGAAAAAAGAATTGAATTTACAAAAAATATTGAAGCACAGCTGGAGCGGATGGAATGGCTTTTAACTTCTTTACTAAAACTATCTAAAATTGATGCTGGTACAGTAACCTTTAAAAAAGATAAGGTATTGGTATCCCAGCTAATTCAAAAAGCTGTCAATCCTTTGTTAATTCCAATGGAAATCAAAGAGCAGAAGCTCATTATAGAAGGGGAGGAGAGGGCAGCTTTTACAGGAGATATGAACTGGACAGCAGAAGCAATTCTAAATATTGTAAAAAACTGTATAGAGCATACCCCAAAAAGAGGAACAATTTCTGTCAGATTTCATGAAAATCCTTTGTATACGGAGATTAAAGTTTCAGATAATGGAGTGGGTATAGACAAAGAAGATCTCCCTTATATTTTTAAACGATTTTACAAAGGGAAAAATGCGAGTAAAGACAGTGTGGGCATAGGACTTGCCATGGCAAAGAGCATTGTAACCAGCCAAAATGGAGATCTAAGTGTTACAAGCAGGAAAAATCAAGGGACTGAATTCAGCATGAAATTCTATAAGAAATTAAGTGACTAAATTGTAATAATTAAGTCACTGCAAAGTCATCTAAGGCAGTTATACTAAAACCACAATAAGAATTTTGGAGGTTATAACATGGAAATATTAAGAGTAGAACATCTGTCTAAAATTTATGGCAGTGGTGATACTGCAGTTAAAGCCTTAAATGACGTTTCTTTTTCTATAGAAAAAGGAGAATTTGTTGCAATTATAGGGCCGTCTGGCTCCGGGAAATCTACACTATTACATATGCTCGGAGGAGTGGATATACCTACTGAGGGCAAAGTGTTTATTGACGGCACAGACATTTACAATTTAGATGAAACGCAGCTGGCGATCTTTAGGCGCAGGCAAATAGGTTTGATTTATCAATTTTATAATCTTATTCCTGTACTTAATGTGGAAGAAAATATTACTTTGCCTTTGCTACTGGACGGCCATGAGGTTGACTATGAGCAGTTTCGTAATATTGTAAAAATACTTGGATTGGAAAACAGGCTAAAGCATTTGCCCAATCAACTCTCCGGTGGTCAGCAGCAAAGAGTATCCATAGGGCGAGCGATTATAAATAATCCCGCTTTGATGCTGGCGGATGAACCAACAGGAAATCTCGACAGCAAAAACAGTCATGAGATCATAGAGCTTTTAAAAATGTTTAATAAGACTTATGAGCAGACGCTTGTTATCATTACCCATGATGAACGGATTGCATTACAGGCAGACAGAATCATAGCTATCGAAGACGGGAAGATCACCAGAAACGAGGTGATTCGCCCATGAATATAGTGAACAAATTAACTCTAAGGCAGCTGCAATTAAATAAAAAACGAACCCTTGTTACAATCATAGGTTCCATTATTTCCGTAGCAATGGTTACAGCGGTGGCTACTTTGGGCATTTCATATCTGGATTTGATGCGAAGGCAAACTATAGCTGAAGATGGAGAATGGCATATTCTTTACAAAGAAGTGAATCAAACACAAGTAGAAGCCATAAAAAATGATGGTGAAACGAAGAACTTGATTTTAGAGAAAAGTTTAGGGTATGCCCCTATAGAGAGCCAGAATCAGAACAAACCGTATATTTACCTGATGGCATATAATGAAGAAGGTTTTAATCAATTTCCAATAGAACTTATGGAAGGAAGATTCCCACAAAATGAAAATGAAATAGTGATTTCTGAGCCCATTCTATCCAATGCTAAAGTTTCATATAGGATAGGAGATGTCATCACACTTGATATTGGACAGAGACATTACGTCGATGCTGAACTGAAAGAAGTAATGCTTGACCAGAATTTTGCGTTACAAAGAAATTCAGAGGGAGTAGAGGAGACTTTCGTGAAAGAATTCTCAAAAAACTATACCATTGTAGGTATGATTAAAAGACCTGAGTGGGAACCTGCATGGTCTCCGGGATATACGGCATTATCCTATGTGGATGAACATGTAATGACATCTAAGGATATGGTCAATGCATATGTCATCTTACAGCATATTAATGATTCGATATTTGATTATGGAGAAAACTTTGCAGAACATAATGGAATCGAGGCCGTAAGCTTTAATCACTCTTTATTACGATATTATGGAATTATTAAAGATGATGAATTAAGACTGATGCTTTTTAAACTGTCTGCCATTATCATAGGAATTATCATGATTGGTTCTGTTTCATTAATATACAATGCTTTTGCAATCTCAGTCTCGGAACGTTCAAGATATCTCGGTATGCTATCCAGTGTAGGCGCTACGAAAAAGCAAAAAAGAGATTCAGTATTTTTTGAAGGTGCTGTGATTGGAATCATCAGCATCCCCATTGGAATTATTGCAGGAATTGCGGGACTTGGGATTACATTCATCTGTATTAATCCTATTATCAAAAGTGCAATGCAGTTAACAGAAGACTTTAGAGTTGTCGTATTGCCTTCTTCAATTTTAATAACGGTAATTATATCTGCTCTTACCATTTTTATTTCAACTTATATCCCTGCCAGAAGAGCTTCCAACGTATCTGCCATAGATGCGATTCGCCAGGTTACAGATGTAAAATTGACAAGCAAAGAAGTCAAAACATCAAAATTAACTCGAAAGATTTTTGGTATTGAAGGAGATCTGGGGCTTAAAAATTTAAAGAGAAACAAAAGGCGATATAAAGCAACAGTCTTTTCGTTGATCATCAGTATGGTTTTATTTTTAGTAGTATCTTTTTTTACATCAGGGTTAAAAAAGCTTGTTGTAATAACTCAACATGGAATAAACTACGATATTCAAGTAACGATTCAAAGTGAGAATCATGAAGAACTGGAGAACATTATTAATCACATAAATTTGTTGGAGAACATTACGGAGTCAACGCATATTGAGTGTTTTGAAGCAAAAACTTGGGTAGATGAGCAATATACAGCAGATTATTTAAAAGAGGATCCAGAAAGTAAAAAGGAAAATGGGAAGTACCTTTATACTGTATACGTCAATGTTTTGGACGATGAATCTTTAAAAGCTTATGCAAAAGAGGTAGGGGTTAATCTGGATCGTCTGAAAGACACAACGAAGCCAGGAGCAGTTATTATTGATACAGCAAAATATAAAAATACTGAAGAAGACAGATATGTCGAGAGCAAAATGATAAAAGCCAGGGAAGGATTAAAGCTTGACTTAAACTATTATGATTGGTCAAAAGAAAAAGATATACCATTAGAATCTGTAGAAATTATTGCACTTACGGATAAATTGCCTATGGGTATTTTACCCTTTAGAGTTTACGCAGGATTCAATATGATTATATCTAAAGACGTATATGATCATTTTAGAAATATTGCTCCTTTGATCAATCAGGAGGCTGAACATCAGCTATTTTTAAAAAGTGATAATCCTTTAAAACTACAGGAAGGGGTCGAAACCATTCAAAATAGTGCAGGACCAAATTATATTGACTTGATTAATGTATTTTTGATTAGGCAACGAGAAGAACAGACCCTTCTTCTAATGTCGGTTTTCACTTATGCCTTTATTCTACTTATTACAGCCATTTGCATTGCGAATATTTTAAATACCGTATCGACCAGCATTGCACTTAGGAAAAGAGAATTTGCAATGTTAAAATCAGTGGGTATGACACCGAAAAGCTTTAATAAGATGATTTATTATGAGAGTATTTTTTATGGATTAAAAGCTTTGATATACGGATTACCTATAAGTTTTGCTGTTATGTATTTATTACACCACACGTTGATGATTAAACTCAGTTATAGATTCTCTATTCCGTGGGATAGTGTAGGTATAGCCATAAGCGCTGTATTTATAATCGTGGGTATGGCAATGATTTATTCCAGCCAAAAAGTAAAAAAAGAAAATATTATAGATGTATTAAAACAAGATATCGTTTAATGCAAAGAGCTTGATCCTAATTTGGTTAGAGGAAAAACTCTATTCAGATTAGGATTTTTTTAATTAATTGAAAGAAACAACATATAATTAATTACGAAGCTTTTTGACTTACATAAAAGTTTTCGTAAATGTGGAATACTTAAGATATGACAATTATTTTATAGAAAGGATGATATGTTGTGCAGAGAAACAGAACCGGATGGATTGCATTTGGGATTGTATTAATTCTTTTGCTCATATTGGGAGCCAGTATGATTGGAAGCTACAATAATTTGGCAACAGCCAGTGAAAATATTGACAGCAAATGGAGCCAGGTAGAAAACAATCTTCAACGAAGAGCAGATTTGATTCCGAATTTGGTTGCAACAGTAAAAGGCTATGCAGCCCACGAACAAGAAATATTTGAAGCGATTGCTGACGCAAGGTCAAGACTTATTGGCGCCAATACCGTAGAAGAAGCTGCCAGGGCAAATAATGAATTATCCGGAGCTTTAAACAGGTTGCTTGTGATCAGCGAAGCATATCCAACCCTAAAAGCGGATCAGAACTTTATTGCCTTGCAGGATGAATTGGCAGGAACGGAAAATCGAATAGCAACAGCAAGGAAAGATTATAACGATGCCGTTCAGGCCTATAACACAAAAATCAAAAGATTTCCGACCAATATTATTGCAAGTGTCTTTGGATACGAACGAAGAGAATATTTCCAGGCAGATGAAGGAAGCAAAGAAGTTCCAAAGGTTGAATTCAAATGACAGGAAGGGATTATATGACTAGGAAATTAAGGATCTTGCTGATTGGTGTTTTATTCCTTTTATATTTATCCGGTACAGCAAGAGCAGAACTGAATATTCCCTCCCCAACCAATAACTATGTCAGTGATTTTGCAGGTGTTCTCAGTGGCAGTACAAAGCAAAGTATAGAGAATTTAGCAAAAGAGTTGGAAGAAAAAACAAGCGCCCAGATTGTGGTAGTGATTCCTGAAAGCCTTCAGGGAGTCTCTATTGAAGAATACGCCAATACATTGTTTAGACAATGGGGGATAGGCCAAAAAGAAGAGAATAACGGTGTACTCCTGCTTGTAGCACCCAATGAAAGGGAGTCAAGAATTGAGGTAGGTTATGGCCTGGAAGGACGTCTGCCCGATGGTAAAACCGGAAGGATTCAGGACGAATATTTGATTCCTTATTTAGCAGAAGGTGATTATGATTCAGGAATTATGGCGACTTATCAGGTTCTTGCCACAGAAGTTGCCGCCGAATACGGAGTAGAACTTACAGGTATTCCGGATACGATATATCAGGAAACCGTTTCAGCCAACAGCAGAAAGAATAAAAGTATACCTACTGTTATAATTATTTTTTTTCTCATTGATATTCTTTTACTAAGAGGAAGAATGACCAGATTTCTTTTTGAAATGTTCTTTTGGAGTTCTGTCTTTGGAGGAAGACGGGGCGGAGGCAGTGGAGGATTTGGTGGAGGCGGTTTTGGCGGCGGAGGCTTTAAAGGCGGAGGAGGTTCTTCTGGAGGAGGCGGAAGCAGCCGCAAATGGTAAAGCAAGGATTTGGGTTAATCCTTGCTTTTTACATTTAATCCGTAGATTCTAAAGTTTGATTGATTATATTTTTCATAATCTCCTTTGTAAGCATTCCAGGCGCATAGCCGTAAACATTGCCGTCTTTATTGATCATGAATGTCGTGGGCAATGCAGAAATGCCATATTGATAAAATACTTCACCGCTTTCGTCAAATACAACAGGGAATGTAAGCTGATTTTCTTCTAAAAATTCAATGACACCTTCTTTATCAATTTCTCGGGTATTGGGATTATTTTCACTTCTTGGACTGGCAACGCCTAAGAATATCACATCCCCTTGATTTTGATTATATTCCTGATACAGTGCCTCGATATCCGGCATTTCTTTTTGACAGGGAGGACACCAGGTTGCCCAGAAATTTAAAAATACTACTTTTCCCTTATAATCGGAGAGCGTGTGCTCATTGCCGTATTGATCGACCAAGGTAAAATCAATAGCTGGGGTTAATGTTTGATCCCTATGTTGATTGGACTCATCAGAAGGCTTTTCTACGGTTTCTTGCTGTTCTTGATTCTGGGGGATATCAGGTGAATCGTAAGTATTGAGATATCCTGAAATTCTATTGATCCATCCAGTGAAAGTCATAATGCCTATTAACACTAGAATCAATCCTCCAGCCTTAACCGTATATTTTAGTAATTTTTTTTGACGATCCAGGAAATTCAATACTTGAGTTGTAAATAATCCAAGAAGCAAAAATGGAATGACAAAGCCCATCGCATAGACCAACACCAGTAAGTTTCCTAGAAATGCACTGCCAGCACTGGATGCCAGGATCAGTACGGAAGAAAGGGCAGGACCGACGCAGGGGGTCCATGCAAAGCTAAAAGTAAATCCCATAGCAAATGCTACCAGTGGATTCACATTTCTGTTGATTAAATTAAGATGAAATTTTCTTTCACGATTAAGAAACTTTAAATCAAAAATACCAAGTTGAAACAATCCTAAGACAATAATTAATATTCCAGCCAGTCTTGTAAAGAGTAATTTGTTACTTTGAAAAAATGTTCCAATGGCTGTAAAAGACATTCCGAGAATAAAAAATGCAAAAGATATGCCTAAGACAAAACATACTGTATGGAAAAACACTTTTTTTCTATTGTAAACGATATTTCCATTTTCATCGGTATCCTCCGTATTACCTGCTAAATAACTCATATAGACAGGGATCAGTGGAATCACGCAGGGGGAGAAAAAAGATAATATCCCTTCAAGCAGTACAAGAAGAAAACTGATGTGATCCGTAGATACCAATGCCTCCATAATCATTTACCTCCTTAAACAGTTTTTTTGATATTATCACAGGAGCTTAATATACTCAAGTAAGTTTCATCAAATAGTTTATTAAATAAAGTTATTATTGCCATTAGCAAATTCTAGATGAGCAGTATTTAAGCTAAAAAATACGTATACTATTAATAAATATTTAAGAAGGAGAAAAAAATGAATCGAGAATTCAATAAGCAATTGAAACGCCTGGATAAAATAGAAAATAAGATGTTAAATAAGAAAGAAATTAAATTTTTAAAAATTCCTGTTATGGATAAAATCCAGGGGAAAATACCTCCGAAATTAAAATCAACTCTGGAAGCTGCTTTCATAAAGAGCTTTAATCTGGTCTTTGAAAAGGGAAGTGCTTATATTGAAAAAACTTACGATAGAGATAGAATTAAGCTGGAACATGATTTGAACAATTATGCCATTGATAAAAAATTATGCAGTAAATATGTAAAAAGACTGGATACTCCAGCCAAACATTCAAAAAGAGTGAATGGTGCCCTTACAATTTTAGAAGGAGGTGTCTTGGGATTTCTTGGGATAGGCTTACCGGATATTCCTCTTTTTTTATCCGTGATGATGAGAACAATGTATGAAATTGCGCTAAGTTATGGCTATGATTACCAAAGGGATGAAGAGAAAGTATATATCCTTCTGATCATAAGCGGAGCATTAGCCCAGGGTGAAAAGAAGAAAGAAATCAGTGATCAACTCGATCGTATAGGAATTCAAATCGATACTCAAATCCCGATTGAAATCACTTTAGAAGATCAGATGAATAGGACGGCGCAGATTTTATCAGAAGCCATGCTGACATCGAAGTTCATTCAGGGTATTCCAATTGTTGGAGTGGTTGGCGGAGTTGTAAACTATAATATCATAGACAAAATAGGTAAATTTGCATCCGTAAAGTATAAAAAGAGATATCTGCTAAAAAAAGCAAGAGAGAAAAATATGCAAAGATAATATGAAAGGGTTGTTGCATTAGCGAATAGAATTTGCTGGTGCACAGCTTTTTTTGTGAGAAAAGATGCTGCATACTAATAATTTAGTGCAACAACCCTTCTTACTGCATTATAGACTGATGCATCTTACTCCATGTGGGTATCTATATAATCAATCATTTCCTGTCTGTCGGTTATGCTTTCAATAATTTTTTCTTTTAATTCGGGACTGTGATTTTTAAAAAGTTCTTGGATCGCATGTTTTTGTTTATCAATGGCATCTTCTTTTATTTCTTCATAAGAACGGCTGTCGCCCATATTTTGGAGCTCCTTTCCAATAAGATATTCAAAATTCATTAGTTATTATGCCTATTTTATTAAAAATAAAACGAAAAACTTAGTGAAGAAAAACCATTAACATGACATTGACATGTGTATATACATATGTTATGATAATTAAAATTGTCAAGGAGGTTTAAACGATGAATACCAAAAAGCTAACTATAGCTGCCTTACTTACTGCTTTAGCAATTGTAATACCTTTTGCGGTATTTTTTAAGGTGGTCATTCCACCATTTACAGCGACGCTTGGTTCTCATGTGCCTATGTTCATTGCGATGTTTTTTGGTCCTGAAGTTGCCATCATGGTTGGAATTGGTTCTGCTTTAGGATTCTTTTTAAACCTTGGAGTCGTAGTTGGAGCAAGAGCTTTTATGCATGTGTTTGTAGGACTTGCGGGTGCAATGCTTATTAAAAAGGGTATGTCCTTTGGTAAAGTTTTTGTGATCACTGCTCCTTTGCATGGTCTGCTTGAAGTTCTTGTAGTGGTTCCTTTTATAGGCTTTGATGTTTACAAGTTACTGGTTGTTACCGGAATAGGCACGGTACTTCATCATTTTGCCGATGCGTTCATTTCATATCTTTTAGTCAATGTACTTCAGAAATCTGCTAAATTGAATTTAACGAATTATAATAATTAAAACACAGTCCAAAGCTCCTTTGAGGAAATCCTTAAAGGAGTTTTTTAATGAATGCAATTCTATTAAAACGACTGTAGTGTCTGGGGCCAAGATTTTTGATATAATAAGGGTTAAAATGATATAATAAGAGAAGTAAGGAGGTAGAACTATGACGTCATTACCACCGATTTTAACTATGGAAGAGATTAAGAAGGGTATAGCAGCTACGATAGAAGGCTATGAAGATAAAATTAAAAAAATCACACTATTTGGTTCCTATGCCAGGGGGGACGCTAATCCATTTAGTGATGTGGATTTAATTGTTGATGGTAAGTTTGATTCATATCTGGATTTTATTGAGTTTTCAGAGGATGCACGAACAGTTTTTATGGTTTTTTATGGGGTGGAAGTTGACATCTTTCAAGAGCAAGAAGTTATAGATAACACAGAGTTTAGTGAGAGCATTAAGAAAGAAGGAATAGTTATTTATGAGAGATAAAATAATTTTAAGAAAGATGTTAAATCACTGTGAAGATTTGCTATCAATCTATAATGGTGAATCAGAAGATGAGTTTTTAAAAGATTTGAAATTGACTTTAGCAGCAATGTATGTTGTAGGTCAATTGGGCGAATTAGCTAATAAGTTAAAAGAGCGAAAAACTTTAGATACATTTTGTAGATCCATTAGTTGCTTTTAAAATATAATTAAAATTTGGTCTAAAGCTCTTTCAGAAATAGATTCCATGAAAGAGTTTTTTTGATGAATACAATAGTGTTAGATCAACTGTAGTGTCTGGGACCAAGATTTTTGATATAATAAAGATTAAAATGATATAATAAAAGAAACTATGAATAAATGGAAATATTACATATGAAAGGAAGATGTGTATGAAAACCTTATTGTTTTTAACAGATGGCTTCGAAGAAATCGAAGCAATTGCAACAGTGGACATTTTGCGAAGAGCGGGGATTGATGTTACAACCGTATCTGTTACGAATAAAAAGACTGTGGTAGGTAAAATGGGTGTACCTGTAACAGCTGACACCTTATTTGAAGAGGTGAATACTTCCGATATAGATATGTTGATTCTTCCTGGAGGTCCAGGAGTAAGTTCACTGGATCAGCATGAAGAACTTAAGTCTTTAGTTAAAGAGTTTCACAAGGAAAGCAAATGGATTGCGGCGATCTGTGCAGCACCCACGATATTTGGTAAAATGGGTTTGTTAGAAGGAAGAAAAGCAATCTGCTATCCAGGATTGGAAGGAGACCTAAAAGGTGCCTGTGTTCAGGAAGAAGCAGTGGTTGTCCACGACGGAAACGTTATTACATCTAAAGGACCGGGAACCACTTTTGAATTTGCCTTAAAAATTGTAGAGGTATTAAAAGGCGCGGACAAAGCTCAGGAAGTAGCTAAAAACATGGTCTATCATCAATAAATCTATTTAATGACAGTGATAAAGGGGGAGATCTTGTGAAATCCTATAGAAAAGAACTGTGCTTTAATACAAACAGCAGAAGGGCATTTATCAATATTACACCTGAAATTGAAAAATGCTTAAAAGAAAGCGGTATTAAAGAAGGGTTATTGCTTTGCAATGCTATGCATATTACTTCCAGTGTATTTATCAATGATGATGAACCGGGATTACATAGAGATTTTGAAAGATTTTTAGAAAAACTTGCCCCGGAAAAGCCCTATGACCAATATGATCACAACGGATTTGAAGACAACGCAGATGCCCATTTAAAAAGAACAATTATGGGAAGAGAAGTAGTCGTAGCTGTTACCGACGGGAAATTGGACTTTGGTCCCTGGGAGCAAATATTCTATGGAGAATTTGACGGAAAAAGATCCAAAAGAGTTTTAGTAAAAATCATTGGGGAATAAAATATCAAACTAAAAATAGATTGGACGGATATGGATGAAGGAAGAACTGATTCGATTTTGCAATTCCATAAAAATAAAATATGTGGGAATAGCTCCTTCAGATCCATATTATGATTTTGAAGAGATTTGGAAGAAGCAGATTGAACGAGGGTTTGTCTGCGGCTTTGAAGAGCTGGATATTGAAAAGCGGATTTACCCTCACTTAACCTTGGAAGATGTCAAATCTGTTATTGTATGCTTGTTTCCCTATTACACAGGAACAGCAGAGAACTCGAATATTTCTAAATATACCTATGGTATGGATTATCATATCTTAGCTAAAGAAAAGCTTGAACAGATAGGTCAATTTTTATCGGAAAGAATAGAAAACTTTCATTACAAAGCTTTTGTGGATACAGGTCCTTTAAATGACAGATACCTGGCTTATAAAGCGGGCCTGGGATTTCGGGGAATCAATAGTCATATCATAACAGATCAATACGGCTCTTATGTTTTTATAGGATATATTTTAAATAATTATCCCTTTGAAGCGGATAAACCTCAGGAACGGACCTGCTATCAGTGTTTTAATTGTGTGAGAAGCTGCCCCGGCCAGTGCATAAAGGGAGATTTTACAATCAATCCTCTGCGGTGCAAATCCTTTATCACTCAGAAAAAAGGCGAATTATCCCAAGAGGATATAGACATACTGCGAAAACACCAATTAATATGGGGCTGCGATGTTTGCCAGGATGTGTGTCCCCATAATCGAAAGGTTGACAAAACACCAATAGACGAATTTTGGAAAGATTTAATTTACAATATTGACTACGAAGAACTTTCTCAAATATCCAATAAGGAATTTATAAGAAGATATAAAGACAGAGCATTCAGCTGGAGAGGAAAGAAAATCCTCATCCGAAACCATGAGATCATACATGACCGTACAAAAGAATAAACGTAACAGGAGATGACTAATTTTGGTTAAACTAAACAACGATTGGGATGAACTGCTAAAGGATGAATTTCAAAAGGAATATTATTTAAGACTCAGACAATTTCTTATCAGGGAATACAAAACCAAAACCATCTATCCCGATAAGTATCAGATTTTTGAAGCATTAAAATTAACCCCTTACAAAGATGTTAAAGTTGTAATACTGGGACAGGACCCCTATCATGGAGAAAACCAAGCCCACGGTTTGGCATTTTCCGTTCAAAAGGAAGTAGCCATTCCGCCTTCCTTGTTAAATGTTTACAAGGAGTTAAAGGATGATTTGGGGTGTTATATACCCAATAACGGCTACCTGGTACCCTGGGCAAAGCAAGGAGTATTGCTTCTAAACACCAGTTTAACCGTTGTAGCCAATATGGCCAATTCCCATAGAAACAAAGGCTGGGAGATCTTCACCGACAGAGTCATACAGCTGCTCAACGAAAAACAAACCCCTGTGGTATTTATGTTGTGGGGCAGCAACGCCAAAGAAAAGGCAAAATATATCACAAATCCAATACATTTAATACTAAAAGCCGCCCACCCCAGCCCCCTCTCAGCCCACAAAGGCTTCTTCGGCTGCCGTCACTTCTCAAAAGCCAATAAATTTCTAAAAGAACATGGCCTGGGCGAAATCGATTGGCAAATACCGAATATTTAATATTTATTTTTAAAAGAGAAGCTGTGAATTAGTATGATTAAAAGATTCACAGCTTTTTATTGTTCTAAAAAAATACTAGAAAAATGTTGACACTCAATACATAGAAAGGTACAATACAATTGATGTTCATAATGTGAACAACCAATACTATAACTATTAATCATATAGGTGCTAATTTAGCAAAAAAATATTATTTGATAAGTAAGAGTTTTAAGATAGAGTACTTTTGATGTTAGTATATAATTGTGGACACGAAAAGTTTAACACGATACAATGAATACAAGAAAGGTGTGTTAAGCAATGTTCAAGAACGGGATCCGATACACGGATGATTTTAAACAACAGATAGTAGATCTGTATAAGTCTGGCTAGTCTGTATTAAAATTGAGCTGTGAGTATGGCGAAGAAACGGTAACTATTTATAATATAAATGGATCAAATAGTTTTCTTTGGTAATGATAATTAATAATAAAGAAATTATAGCAAAGAAATATTAATTCATATAAAAACGTATTGTTTAACTTGAAATGGAGAATGAAATATTAGAAAAGCTACCGCCATATTCTCAAGAAACGATAGAAAAAATTGTTGCATTTATCGAAAAATATAAGTCAAAATATACCGTAAAACTTATTGCAAAGTCTTGAAAGTTTCAAGAAGTATTTATTATAAGGTTTTAGTTAGTGTGACTTCAAAACGCCAAAAAGAGACTGAAAGACTAAAAGGCGAAATAAGGAATGTCTGGATGGGAAGTAAGTCCAGATACGATGTCCCTAAAATTCATAAAGTTTCAGTCAAAAATAAAGAAAATATCATCTTAAAATGTGTTCAACGATATATGGCTGATATGGCCATCTGTTCAATTGTAGTCAATAAATTCAATCATCATTCTGACAAATCCATTTTTGAAGAAAAAGAAATATTAAAGTTACAGAAAGTATTATTTTACACAGCAACTTAGGATCTCAGTACACAAGCCATGATTTTGAGAATTATGCTTATTCTAAAGATATCATTCATTCTTTTAGGAAGAAGGGTAATCCATACGATAATGTTTGCATAGAATCCTTATTTTTAAAGCAGGAAGAAGTCAATCATCATAAATACTACGATTTAAATACTGCTTGTAAGGCAATATTTGAATACATTGAGTCCTGATATAATCGAAAAAGAATTATAGCTCCATTAATTATATGACTCCATAAGCAGTATATGAGGTTGCTTGTGTTACAGCATCAAAAGTTAAACTTTTTGTATTTATCTTATTGACACAAATCTAAGGTTGCCTAGAAATAGTCATTAAAATCTTCTATATGTAAGGAGATAAGAATAAGATTGTTTGTCCATTACTTTGTTATATGGAGAAAGTATCGTTAATTAAGGAGAAAAGTCTTTTGTTTGAAAAACGGTATTGTATTTATTAAAGGATTATAGAAATATAAATTAATATTTAATAAAGTATAGAGTACTTTTAATAATAAGGATATTTGTGCGTTTGTAACTATTAAAGCTTAAGGAGTTTTTGAAATGATTAAAATACTACATCTTGTATCAAGTTTAAGTATAAAAAGTGGAGTAATGAGTGTAATAATGAATTATTATAGAAATATTGATAAAAACAAGGTTCAATTTGATTTTTGTTATTTTATGGATGGTGAGGATACTTATGAGGCAGAGATAAATTCATTAGGTGGACATACAATAAAAATTAGCAGACCCTCCTTGTCAATAAAATTTTTTAATGAAATAAATGGCTTTTTTGAAAAGCAAAAAGGCATTTATACAGCATTGCATATTCATGAGATATATTTAACTTTTATATTTGCTACTATTGCAAAAAAAAATGGAATCAAAAATGTTATTACACATTGCCATGCAACTCAATACTCTGATAAGAAAATAAATGCTTTAAGAAATAGAATTTTATGCATACCATTAAAAAAACAAGCAAATTATTATTTTTCGTGTTCTAAAGCTGCTGGAAGTTTTTTGTATGGAGAAAAATATTTAAAAACTGAGAAGGTAAAAATTATTAACAATGCAATTGATTGTGAAAAATATAAATTTGATCCAAATATTAGAAGTGTTATGCGTAAAAAACTAGGAATAGAAAAAAATTTAGTTATTGGGCATATAGGCAGATTTAATAAACAGAAGAATCATTCATTTTTAATTGATTTATTTTATTTAATTCAAAAAAAAGAAAAAAATGCAAAATTACTATTAGTTGGAGATGGTCCGTTGTTTCAAACAATACAAGAGAAGGTCAAAAAGCTAAATTTAAACAATAATGTCATCTTTTTAGGCAGAAGAAAAGATATTCCAGATATTTTACAGGCAATGGATATATTTCTATTACCATCACTCTTTGAAGGGCTTCCTGTAGTAGGTGTAGAAGCGCAAGCTTCAGGTCTTCCTGTTGTATTCTCAAATTCTATTACTCAAGAAATATGTTTATTTAATTATAAATATTTAGACTTAAACCAATCTCCAGAGTATTGGGCTCAAGAAGTGTTAAGTATAGATAGAAATTGTAATAGAATTCAAGCCTTTTTAAATGTTAAAGAAAAAGGATTTGATATAAAAGAAGAAGCTAAAAAATTAGAAAATATATATTTAGAAATGGATATATAATTTTAGGATTATTACTAAGTCATATTATAGATCATGGCGGTGTTTATATGTGGTTACATTATATTTTGATAATTTATATTTTAATATTAGGAGTTGCATGTGGAAGAGCAAATCAAAGTCCAATTGCCAAAAGAATTTATTTTTTTTTAGTATTTGGTACATTTGCTTTTCTGGCAGCATTTAGAGCTAATACCATAGGAAATGATACATATGAGTATATAAGGATTTTCAATAATATAGCAGTATCTAAAGATATAGCTTCTTATACATGGAGATATGAGGAAGGATATCTTTATTTAAACAAATTAATCAGCATGATTACATTGAATCCCCAATTTATAATTATAGTTACTAGCATATTTGTAATTTTTGGATTTGCAAAATTTATTTATAGATATTCTAAGATTCCTTGGTTGAGCACATATTTGTTTTTTACATTAGGATATTTTGGAATGTCTATGAATACTATAAGATCAAATATCGCTTTAGTGATTATACTATATTCATATCGTTATTTAAGAGAGAGGAAATTATTTAAATTTATATTTATAGTTTTTTTAGCATCATTATTTCATAGAGTTTCTTTATTCTTTTTATTAGCTTATCCAATAACTTATTTAAAATATAATTTTAAAACAATTTTATTAGTAATAAGTTCAAGTATTATCGTTTCACTTACGTTTTCAAAATTATTGAATGTTGTATTAATTTATTTTCCAAGATATCAGTATTATATCGAAAGTAAATATTTAGATGGGGATACTCGAACTGCAAGTGTATTAAATTTCTTAGTAGGATTATCAATAATTATATTTGGTGTATGTACTAGGTATCATTTAAAAGAAATGAAAGAGGAATTGGTTCTAAAATCAATATCAAGAGAAAAATTAAATATAAAAGATGGACAGAATATGCTAATGCTTATTATAACAGGAGTTGCAGTAATATTTATCTCTTTTAATTTTAGTTTGTTAGATAGAATAGGAAATTATTATATTGTTTTTGCAATAATATATTTGCCTAATGCAATTATAGGATTAAAGAATAGACAAATGAAAATGCTAAGTATTTTTTTAGTGGTAGGAATGTTTTTTATTTATTCTACCACCATTCAAATAATGCGACCAGAATGGAATGTAATTTATCCATATAAGTTTTTTTGGCAAATGTCAATATAAATAAAAAGATAGGTGAGTAAACAATGAATTATAAATTAGTCGAAAGAATTATGCTTTTATTGAACCCTAAAATTAGAGATAAAATATTATTATTGCGACTACTAAAGAAGCCAGTTAAATGCTATGGCGAACTAATGAATATTGATAAAATGGCAAACGACATTATCGGTAATAATTGGGGAGAATTGGATAAAGATATAAATGTATGGAGAAAGGCATTTAAATTATTATCAATATCTACTTCTGTAGGATATGAGATTGCTAATTATTTTTTTAAAGATGATTTAAAAATAGTAAACAGCAGTAGAATAAATAATTTCAATCGAAATGATGTTATAGCGATATGTGTGGTTAAAAATGATTTAATAAGAATGAAAACTTTTTATGAACATTATAGGAAATTAGGAGTAAAAAGATTTGCAATATTAGATAACAATTCTGACGATGGTACTTATGAATGGTTAAAAGAGCAAAAAGACACAGACTTATTTAAAACAGATATACCATATTCTACTTTGAGACGACAAGCATGGATTAATAAAATAATTGCTTATTATGGTTTTAATAGGTGGTATTTAATTGTGGATTCAGACGAGTTATTTGTTTATGAAAATTGTGAAAATAATAAAATAAATGACTTGATTAATATTGTACAAATTAATAGAATTACTCGAGTTAGAACATTAACTGTGGATATGTACTCAGATGGAAGTAAGGGTATCAATGAGAGTGACTATTTAAAACATTATGTGTATTTTGATTCTGATAATTATGAATTAATACAGCGTTATAATTTTAATTTAGTAGTTGGTGGTATGAGGGCTAGAGTCTTTCAAGACAATAATAAGAGGTTTTTTCCGTATTTAACCAAATATCCATTAATATATTTTGAAAAGGGTGATATACAATATAGTTCCCATTATTCTTTCCCTTTCTATAAAAATTTTCAAAGTCCTTGTTGGGGAGCCCTACTTCATTACAAGTTCTTGCCATCAGATTTAAAAAGATACAGTGAAATTTCAAAAAGTGGTAAATTTCATAATAATAGCTATGAATATAAACAATATATAAAAAAGTATAGAGAGGATTCAAAATTGAGTTTTATTTATAAAGATAGTAAAGAATATAAGAATTCATATTCATTAAGATATATTTCAATCATTGAAAATATTAAATGGTAACAATAATAAAATTTATATATTATAATTGGTGTTAGTATATAACAGTGGACACGAAAAGTTTAACACGATACAATAATCCAAAGAAACATATGTTAAACCATGTTTAAAAATGTAATAGTTATTCCGAAGAATTTAAAAAATATAGTTAATTTGTATAATGCAAGTAATTTGGTTTATTATCTGAGTTATGAGTATGGTGTAGCAAATGTAACGATATATAAATGGATTAAAGAATTATCTCCAATTAAAGTTCTTGAGAAGGATGATACACTTCTAAAGCATACGAAAAGTTAAAAAACGTATTGCTGAACTTGAAATGAAGAATGAAATATTAAAAAAAGCTACCGCTATATTCACAAGAAAACGATAGAAGAAATCGTTACCTTCATCGAAAAATACAAATCAAAATATACCATTATGCTTATATGCAAAGCCTTAAAATTTCCCAGAAGTACTTATTATAAGGCTCTCCTTGCTGTACCTTCAAAACGACAGATGGAAGCCGATAATCTAAAGGCAGAAATCCGTAAGATTTATATAGACAGCAAATGTCGCTACGGAGCCCCAAAGATATATAAAGCACTTAAAGCAATCGGTAAAAATATAAGTTTAAAACGAATACAACGCTATATGTTTTCTATGGGATTACCTTCAATCGTTGTAAAAAAATTTCGTCCATACTCTTCAAAATCAAGTATAGAAGAAAAAGAAAACCTTTTAAACAGAGATTTTAAAGCTAATGGAATAAACCAAAAGTGGTGTACTGACATTACTTATATTTATACTATTAAAGAGGGATGGACTTATCTTGCCACAGTTATGGATCTCTATAGCAGAAAGATTATTGGCTATGCATATGAAACAACAATGACTTTAGATTTAGTAGTTAAGGTACTGGAGAATGTCTGCTTAAATGTAAAAGTAACAAAAGACATAATACTTCATAGTAATCTGGGAACATAGTACACAAGTCAAAAGTTTCAAGAGTTAGTATTAAAAAAGGAAATAATATATTCCTTTAGTCGTAAGAGAACCTTCTATAAAAATGTTTGTATTAAATTCTTTCGTTTCAACTTAAACAAGGAAGAAGTCAAACATAATAAATAAATATTAATCTTTCAAATTTGCCGTAGGATAGGGTAGCATTTGAATTTATTGAATCCTGGCATAAACGAAAAAGGATTTATAGATCCATTAATGATATGACTTCAAATGCAGTTTACGAAAGAGCTGCATTAGATGTTAAAATTTTTGTGTCTATTCTATTGAGGCAAGTCCATTTCGTATCTTTAAGAAAACTATTGAGATACAATCAAAAAAGGAATTATAAAAAATAAATATAAATAAATAAAATTTTAATTTAGTATATTGTTAAACAATTAAAAAGTAATAATTCAGCAAAAGAAAATTTTTTAATTTAAAAGTTCTATTTTTTTATAAATATACAATTTAGATAATAAATAATAAGATCTACAATATATTTTACATATAGTTAATTATGAAAATTATTAAAGTTAATACTGGTTTGGAATTATAATATGGCGGTGACGATATTGAAACAAATTAAAATAATATTACAGAGATTACAGAATAATAATTACTTATTTTCATTAGTAAACAAAGGTTTTGCAATTTTATGCGGATTAATCTCTTCTTCATTATTAAATAGATTTTTAGGACCTACATTAAAAGGTGAATACGCATTCTTATTAAACATAGTAAATATTTTTGTTGTTATTGGGAATCTGGGCATATATCAATCTTATACATATTCAAAACGTAAACATATGAAAAATCAAATTAATGAGTATATGAACATTTTTTTTACTCAGACATTTATTTATTTTTTTATTTGTGTCCTATTATTGCAAAGTCTTTCTAATAAAGTATATAGTTTAGTTATATTTTTAATACCAATACAGATTCTTTCTCAACAATTAAGTATGCTAGTATTAGTAGAGTATATCAAATTCAGACAGAAAGTCAGCTTATTTATTACATTATTTAATACTATTTTAACAATAATCATTTTTATTTTATGCAAAAGATCATTAATATATGCTCTAATAATAATTTTAATTAAAGAAGTAACTACTATAAGTATTTTTATTATAAAAATTGGAGTTTTACCACGTATTTTTGTATTTGATAAAAGAGAATCTATTAAAATTATTAAGTTTGGAATCTATTCAATGCTAACAGCACTTCTGATAGATATGAATTATAAAGTAGATATTTTCTTAATGAAATTTTTTATAGATAATACAGAAATTGGATTATACTCTGTAGGAGCTACTCTTGCAGAATATGCTTGGCTTATTCCTGATGCCTTTAAGGATGTTTTGTTTTCAAAAACAGCTCGAGATGATTCAATTAATGATATCATTAATTGTATAAAAGTAAGTATGCTTTTTTCAATTATAATGTTTATTGGAATTATATTTTTTGGATCTTTTATTATTAAAATATTATATGGAATAGAATTTATAAATTCTTATACTGTAACATATTTGATATTTTTAGGAGTTCCAAGTATGGCATTTTTTAAATTAATTGGACCTTTATTTATAGCGCAAGGCAAACAAAAATTTTATTTTTATGTTTTAAGTTCAAGTGTAATTTTAAATATTATTTTAAATATTATTTTGATTCCCATCTTTGGAAAAGAAGGCGCAGCAATAGCTTCTGTTTTCTCATATTCTTTAAGTGGTATTCTTTTCTATATTAATTTTATTAAACAATATAAAATTTTGTGGTATGAACCTTTGTTTATAAATAAATATGATATATATAAAATTAAAAGAATAATTAGAAATTGAGGTGATATTTATAAATTACAAGGATTATATAAATCTAGAAGTTTATGGATCAAGTAAAAATTTTTTTCAAAAGTTATATGCAAGGTATTTTTTACCACAAACTAATGCAGTTTTTTTAATTAGAACTTTCCAGAGATATAGTGCTAAAAAAAACAAATTAGCTAATATTGTTTCAAAGTATTATAAATTAAAATTAGCAAAATATTATGGTATTTATATTGGCCAAAATACGAAAATTGGAATTGGATTAAGTCTTCCACATCCAAATGGAATTATTTTTGGTGATGGCGTAGTAATTGGTAATAATGTTACAATTTACCAACAAGTTACTTTTGGTGTTGCTAGAAGAGAAGATTCCCCTGCAGGGAAATACCCTATAATAGGAGATGATTGTATTTTTTTTGCGGGAGCTAAAGTCATTGGGAATATTAAAATCGGTTCTAATGTTATAGTTGGAGCTAATTGTGTTTTAAATAGTAACGCTGATGATGATAGTATTTATGTAGGAGTTCCAGGGAAAAAAATAAAGAAGTAATTAAAAAGATACTGAATGAAGGAGATTGTAATGGATTATAAAATATTAATAACGGGTGCAGTTGGCTTTATTGGATTTCACCTTTCAAAAAGATTACTTAACGAATCTTATCAAATAATTGGAATCGATAATTTAAATAATTATTACGATCTAAGTCTAAAACAATCTAGACTTGAAAAGTTAGTCAAATACAACAATTTTAGTTTTTATAAATTAGATATTAAGGATAAAAAAATAGTTGATAATGTCTTTAAAACACATAACCCTATTTACGTTATACATTTAGCTGCTCAAGCAGGAGTGAGATATTCCCTTGATAATCCATATGCTTATGTAGATTCTAATCTAATAGGATTTATGAATATTTTAGAAGCGTGTCGAAATTACCCTGTAAAGCATCTTATTTATGCATCTTCTAGTTCTGTTTATGGTGGAAATAAAGTAATTCCATTTTCCACAAATCATAATGTGGATCATCCTGTATCACTTTATGCAGCTACAAAGAAGGCTAATGAATTAATGGCTCATACATATAGCCATCTTTATGGAATTCCAACCACAGGGTTAAGATTTTTTACTGTATATGGTCCATGGGGGAGGCCAGATATGGCTTATTTTTCTTTTACAAAAGATATTCTGGCAGGAAGGCCTATCAAAGTATTTAATCATGGAAAAATGGAAAGAGATTTTACTTATATCGATGATATTGTAGAGGGAATTGTAAAACTAATTGATAAGATTCCTATTACAAATAATGAGTGGGACGAAAGTAAGGATGGTATAAGTACAAGCTTTGCGCCTTACAAAATATATAATATAGGAAATAATAACCCAGTTTCACTTATGAGATTCATCAATGCTTTAGAATCTGCTCTTGGAAAAGAAGCTAAGAAAATCTATATGGATATGCAGCCAGGAGATGTACTTAAAACTTATGCAGATGTCTCTGATCTTGAAAGAGATATTAATTTTAAGCCAAGTACAACTATTGAAGATGGACTTAAGAAATTCGTAGATTGGTATATCAGTTATTATAAAATTCAAAGCTAATTTAATCTACACAAATCTAAAACAATTATAAGGGGGCACATAAATGAAAATAGCAGTAGCTGGAGCAGGATATGTTGGTTTATCAAATGCTGTGTTGTTAGCTCAACACAATGAAGTTATTGCTTTTGACATTATTCAAGAAAAAGTAGATATGATTAATGATAGAATATCACCAATTATAGATAAAGAGCTTGGGGAATATTTGGCAACAAAAGAATTGAATTTAGTTGCAACAACAGATAATTATAAAGCTTATAAAGATGCAGAGTATGTTATTATTGCTACTCCTACAGATTATGATCCTGATAAAAATTATTTTAATACAAGATCAGTTGAAGCAGTTATAGCAAATGTATTATCAATTAATCCGGATGCAGTGATGATTATTAAGTCAACAGTACCAGTTGGTTATACAAAAAAGGTTAGAAAGATGTTTGAAACAAATAATATTATCTTTTCACCAGAATTTTTACGTGAAGGTAAGGCACTTTATGATAATTTATATCCATCAAGAATTGTTGTAGGTGAGAAATCTGAGAGAGCTAAAAGATTTGCTGATCTTTTAGTACAAGGTGCTATTAAAGAAGATATTCCAGTTTTATTTACTGATTCAACAGAAGCTGAAGCTATTAAATTATTCGCTAATACCTATCTCGCTTTAAGAGTAGCATATTTTAATGAGTTGGATACTTATGCAGAGATTAGAGGACTAAATACTCAACAAATTATTGAAGGAGTATGTCTTGATCCTCGTATTGGAACTCATTATAATAATCCTTCCTTTGGTTATGGAGGATATTGTTTGCCTAAAGATACAAAGCAACTTTTAGCGAACTATGCAGATGTACCTCAGAATATTATGTCAGCAATTGTAGATGCCAATAGAACTAGAAAAGATCATATTGCCGATATGATTATTAAGAAAGCTCCAGAGATAGTTGGAATTTATAGGCTAACTATGAAAACAAACTCTGATAATTTTAGACAATCTGCTATTCAAGGAGTCATGAAACGTATTAAAGCGAAAGGTATTGAGGTAGTTGTATATGAACCAGCTCTAAAAGAAGAAACATTCTTTCGCTCAAGAGTTATAAAAGATTTAAATGAATTCAAGAAAATAAGTGATGTAATAGTTGCTAATAGAATGACTGATGAATTAAAAGATGTCCTAGATAAAGTATATACAAGAGATTTATTTAGCAGAGATTAGTTCTGATTGGATTATTTATTATATTAATACATGAGGAAGATTTGGCGTTAGTATATAACAGTGGACACGAAAAGTTTAACACGATACAATAAGCCCAAGAAAGGTGTGTTAACCATGTCCAAAAACAGTAACCATTATTCAGAAGAATTTAAACAACAAATAGTTGATCTGTATAATGTAGGTAATTCAGTTTCTTACCTGAGTCGTGAGTATGATGTAGCAAATGTAACGATATATAAATGAATTAAAGAGTTATCTCCAATCAAATTATCTGATAAGGAAGAAATCACTGCAAGGAATACGATAAACTAAAAAATGTATTGCTGAACTTGAAATGGAGAATGAAATATTAAAAAAGCTACTGCCATATTTGCAAGAAAACGATAGAAGAAATCGTTACTTACATCGCAAAATACAAATTAAAATATATCGTTAAGCTTATATGTAAAGTCTTAAAAGTTCCTAGGAGCATCTATTATAAAGCTATTGTTGCTGTAGCCTCAAAACGACTGATGGAAGCTGATAATCTTAAAGCAGAAATCCGTAAGATTTATATGGATAGTAAATGTCGTTAGGGGACTCCAAAGAAGATATATAAAGTACTTAAGATAAATGGTAGATATAAAAGTCGCTATATATTCTCTATGAGATTATGTTTAATCGTTGTGAAAAACTTTCGTCCGCACTCCTTAAAACAAAGTGTAGAGAAAACCTTTTAATGGTGTTAGTATATTAGTGTAGACACAAAAAGCCGAACACCTTAAAATATAAAAAGGGAAGGAAGTGTCTACAATGGCAAAAGGGCAAAAGTATT
>NZ_JAFBEP010000008.1 GCF_016908775.1 Defluviitalea raffinosedens
AATACTTTTGCCCTTTTGCCATTGTAGACACTTCCTTCCCTTTTTATATTTTAAGGTGTTCGGCTTTTTGTGTCTACACTAATATACTAACACCAAAGGCAGGATTGGCACCATCATTGTCAAGGACATGAGCCGTCTCGGAAGAGATTATCTAAAGGTCGGCTACTATACCGAAGTGCTCTTTCCCGCATCCGACATTCGCTTCATAGCAATAAACAATAATGTTGACAGTGCCAATCAGCAGGACAGCGATTTTACTCCGTTTCTTAATATCATCAACGAATGGTATGCCAAGGATACGAGCAAGAAGATACGCGCCGTTTTTAAGTCGAAAGGGCAGTCCGGCAAACCACTCTGCACCAATCCGCCTTACGGTTATATCAAAGACCCGGAGGACAAGACACGCTGGATAGTCGATGAAGAAGCCGCCAAAGTGGTACGCGAGGCATTCCACTTGTGTATGCAAGGGTATGGTCCTTCGCAGATAGCCAAGGAATTCACCAAGCGCAGAATTATGAATCCAACGGCTCACGCCAGGAAAAACGGAATCAATATTCCGGACAACAGAGGCCATGACGATGATTATGTCTGGCGAGGCAGCACAATAGTTCATATGCTTTCAAGGCAGGAGTATTTGGGACATACGGTTAATTTCAAAACTTACCGCAAGTCCTATAAGCAGAAAAAGCAGATGAAAAATGACCCGTCGGAGTGGATGATCTTCAAGAATACCCACGAAGCTATTATAGAGGAATCTGTATTTGAAGTAGTGCAGAGAATCAGGGATGGTAGACGAAGGCTTACTCCGATGGGTGAAATGCCGCTTCTCTCCGGCATGATGTTCTGTGCAGATTGCGGGAACAAGCTGTATCAAGTGCGTGGGCGCGGTTGGGAACATGAAAAGGAGTATTTTGTTTGTGCTACCTATCGCAAGATAAAAGGTGGCTGTAGTTCTCATCAGATACGCAATGTGGTGGTTGAGGAACTGCTACTTGACGGTATCCGCCGCGTAACGGCTTTTGCCAGAAACTTTGAGGAAGAATTCGTGGAGATGGTAACTAAGAAAACAAGGTCAGAGCTTGACAAAAGTATGAGAGATAGCAAACGTGAATTGGAACAGGCACAGGCCCGCATCGCCAAGCTGGACGAGATTATCCAAAGACTCTATGAAGATAATATCGGGGGTAAGATATCCGACGAGCGATTCGCCAAGATGACCGCAAACTATGAAGCGGAGCAGCAGGCTCTTGAGAAGCGAGTAACGGAACTGAAATCCATTATGACAGAGGATAAGGAAAGCACTCTCAATGTTGACCACTTCCTCTCACTGGTAAGAAAGTATACGGACATTAAGGAACTCACAGCGGAAATTATCCGGGAATTCGTTGAAAAGATCTATGTTTACAAGGCAGAGTGCATTGATGGCAGGCGGGTACAGCGTATCAAAATTGTATGGAACTGCATTGGCGAGTTTGATCCACCGGTTTCTACATCCACCACAAAGAATGAAAAATCGGCATAGCCGGTAAATACATACCAAACTATGCCGATATTTTCCTGAATTGAAAATCCCTAAGACGCACCCTCAAAAGCCCGGTTTTTTTATTTTACTGCTTAATGAATCGAATCCGATCTTCTTATATTTTTCTGTGCATGGCTATATAGGATACCAACCAAAGCTAAAAGTATTCCAGATACAATCATAATAGACTCAACGGATATAATATCTGCCAGGGGACCAAAAAATAAGATTGCAATGGGCATGGCACTGGAAGAAATAATCTGAACAATGGAAAAGACCCGTCCCATCATAGCAGGCTGGGTATTTTCCTGTATAAAAACCGTTTCTGCCGTAGTAATAACAGGCATAAAGAAGCCAGAAACCCCTATAATGATTAAATATACTACAAAGTTGCCTGCTACCCCCAATAAAGCAAATGTTATCCCAAAAGCCACAAGGCACATGGCGATGGTACGAGTTTTATCTTTGAACTCTCCATACAATGAAACAAACACACCACCAATTATGGTTCCTACTGTCCAAACAATCTCATTGGCAGTAAGCCTCCATACATCGCCCCCAAAACTTCTTTCAATCATAAGTGGCGTCATTACCGCTGCCGGAGTAATTAAAAAGAATGAAAATAAATAGCAAATTATGATGCCTTTTAAAAACGGATTAGAAAATGTATAATGAATGCCTTCTTTTAGTTCTGTGAACACAGAAGTAGACGGATCCATTCTTTGAATTTTTTCTACTTTAATAAAACTAAAAATCAAGATCGCCAGAGCGGCCGTAGCCACATCTATCATAAAAGCCCATGCAATATCCACAGAATCTAATACTATGCCCCCTACTGCAGGTGCAAGCAATGTCAACAGAGAATTTAGCGTTTGGTTGATTCCCTGTACTTTCGTAAGCTTGTCCTTGCCCACAAGCTGAGGAAATACTGCGTTCACTGCTGGAGTCTGAATACCAGCTCCAATAGAACGAACTGCTGATACTGCAAGTAACAGTTCCATACGCCTAAAACCGGCCCAAAAAGCAATCGCCAGTCCAAGAGTGGACAAAGCAATAAAACCATCGGAAAGCATGATTAAGTATTTGCGATTATAACGATCTGCCCAGACTCCGCCCCATAAAGATACCACCACTTGGGGAAGCATAGAGCAAATGGTGGATAACATCAACCATATTCCAGAAGATGTTTCCAGAGTAATATACCAAATAATAGCAAAGGCAACAACGGAGGAACCAAATAATGATATATTTTGACTTAGCAAAAATAAAGCTGCTTTTTTGTTAAGCAATGAAGTTGCTTGTTGCTTATTCTCTTGATGCATAATTTTTATCCTTTCAAAAATACTAATATCTAGCCTCAAAAAACGGCAGTCACATAATCCTTGTCGGTTGATCATAAAAATTTTGTGTCATATAATATCATAAGAAAAACTAAAATTCAAGATCCTAACAATTCTATTTTTGATTACCTATAATTCAAATCAATCTCTAAAAGATCATATCCGTTAATTCTAATATATGGTAATACCCCAAACCATAATCGCCAATCAAACAGATGTTTTTTCTTTATCACCACCCATAATAAAAAATTCACCTTTATATACTATATACAAAGGCGAATTATATAAATTATTTAACTTTTTTCTCTTGCACCGGTTTACTTGTGATTGACACGTCTGTACTTCTTTCGGTCCAAAAAAATCTCATTTTTTTACAGATCCAATAATGACTTATAAATGTGCTTCTGTATTATTTTCAATATGAAATACAGATACCAAGTCCTGCAATTGCTTTGCACACATAAATAAATTTTCTGAACTGGATGCAACTTCCTGGCTTCCCGTTGATACTTGCCCGGATAATCTATCCACATCCTCTACTTTTGACAATACAGATACCGTTAAATCATTTACATGAACAACAGAATCTGTGACGGAAGCAATTGACTTTTCCTGTTCTTGGGTATGAGTGGCAATTTTTTCAATAGCATTCTTTGTTTCCTGTAATGCTAAGAAGATTTCTTTAAATAGCTTTCCGGTCTCTTTAATCAAAATCCTTCCTTTTTTAACTTCTTCTACTCCTTCATCGGTAACTCTTATTGTTCTCTCTGAAATCTGTTTTTCTTCCTGAATTAAAGTCTCAATAGATTTTGTAGCTTCTCTGCATTGGTCTGCAAGTTTTCGTATTTCTTCTGCTACCACAGCAAATCCTTTGCCTGATTCACCTGCTCTTGCAGCTTCAATGGCAGCATTGAGCGCCAATAAATTTGTTTGTTCTGCAATGTTATTAATCAGCTGAATGGTTTCCCCAACCTTCAAAGAAGACTCTGTAAGCACTGTAACATTATCTTTAATCTCATTCATCACTTCGCCAATATGATCCATTTCAACAATAGTATTTTCAACTTTTTCTTTTCCTCTTTCAGAGATTTCATATGTGTTTTCAGCCTGCTCATTTGTTTTTATTGCATTTTCTGCTACTGTAATAATAGATGCATTCATTTCCTCCATCAAACTCATAATTTCTTCGATAGAATGGGCTGTTGAACGCATGTCTTCTGTTAACTGCTCCACAGACTCAAATTGCTTTTCCACCGAATGGGACATTTGTTCAGAAATACTGCTTGTCTGTTTTGAAAGCTCATTAACCTGGTCTGAAGCAATTAAAATATTTGAGATGACATTACTCTGCATAGAAACCATTTTATTCAATGATCTTGCCAGTACCCCTATCTCATCTTTTTTTGAAAGATATTTTTCTTTAATTTTAACCCGATAATTTCCTTCTGCAATTTCATTGGTAACAGAAGCCATTTCACTCAGCGGATTACTGAGAACATTTGAAAAAAGTATGCTAAAAACAATTCCTGCAATTATTGCAACAAATATTATTGATAAATATATATTTTTCAAAGCATTAATTTCTCTTAAAAGAACTGTTTTCTCCAACGCCAAACCTAATACCCATCCAGTAGAAGGAATTTTTTTATAAAAAATTAACTTGGATGTTCCATTATCTTTATATTCGATAGAACCAGTTTCATTATTTAATAATTCTTGTGCATAAGTTTGCATTTTTTTATTATTTGATATATTCGTTGCAAGCAACACAGAATCAGGGTGGGCAATATATGTACCGTTTTTGTCCAATAAAAATCCGTAGCCGTTACCGTCTATTAAATCTATTTGATTAACCGTATCCGTAACCGTAGTGAGCAATATATCTCCAGCGACAGCGCCTTTAAAATTTCCATTCTTATCTTTTAGAGGTATACAAGGTGTTACAACATATTCACCTGTATCCGCATCTAAGTAAGGGTCGGTAAAAAGGAATCGATCCAATTCCTGAGCCTTAAGATACCATTCTCTTGTCCTTACATCATAATCACTCGGAGGAATCCAACCACTTCCAGCTATAAGTTCTCCATTAGAAAGTCCAGTATATATATCTATAATATCATCATCTAAAAGATGTGATTTTAAAAATTCAACTGAAATATTTTGAGCATCTAATAAATTAGTAGTATTCTCTGTAACAATTTCTATAACTTTTTGCTTCCCATTTAACCAACCTTCTATATTCTCAATATTTTTATCTAAAGTCACATTCATCAACTCATGGGCATTATTTATAATTCTCTGTTTACTGTTAAAATAACTGAACCATACAATGATGTTCAAAAAAACAGCGATAATACCTATCATACCAAGCATCAGTTTCCACTTAATTTTCATACTCACACCCCAATTATATTTTTCCTGATAAAAAATGTTTAATATACATTTTAATACAAAAATACAGTTGATTCAACACGATATTTCGACAGCATGTGAGTATGTATCAATCAAAAAAATCTAAATTATATAATCAAATAAAAGGATCAAAAAAATAAGAGCAATGGATCTCCTCCCAAACCATTGCTCTTAATAACTTTAGTACCTCAAAGCATTTTCGCTTCTGACTATACAGCTCCAGATATATCTATAATTTAAAAATAGTTCATCCAAAAAATAACTTAATTTCTATGTTATCAACAAAAGCAGATCGTTGCTTTGCATCAGAAATCACTTCTTTTGATTATTTCATAAAAGAAAGTTTTTAAAATGCCAAGAATTTATTTACTTAAGACAAAAATTCTGCCTCCTGAATCTCGACTTCTCTCAATAATGGAGTAAGTTTTCCCGTATAATAAATATGCAAAACATGAAGGGCTCTGGTGCACGCTGTATAAAGCAATAACCGTTCTTCTTCGCAATTATAATTCTCATTCCCTGCATTATAGATCAGAACCACATCAAATTCTAGTCCTTTTGCAAGATAAGAAGGTATGATTACTGCACCACTTATATATTCATCATCATCTTTCTGTATAACATGAACATCGGCTTTATCTTTCAGAAATTCATATACTTCCTTTGCTTCTTTTACTGTCCTTGTAATAATACCAATGGATTTATAACCTCTTTCTTTATAGTCTTCTATATCCTGAATAAGTCGTTTTCTGATCTCTTCTGTATCGAAAAATCCAATTACTTTAGGTTGATCTCCGCTTCTCTCTATCCATTCATGGGTAATGTTTTTATTAAGCAATCTGCTTGTAAACTGTGCAATCTCCATGGTAGATCTGTAGCTTTTCGTTAAGTCAATCCTGCAAGTGTCTTCTTTTGCAAATATATGGACTAGATTTTCATAATCTCCAACATTCATATAAGGATTAATGGATTGGTTTAAATCCCCTAATATGGTTATATTGGCAGATTTAAAAAGTTGATGAAAAATTTCATACTGCAGTGGTGTATAATCCTGCGCCTCATCAATGATCACATATTTTATGTCAGAGGTTTCAGGCAAATCTCCCAGTGCTCCTTTCAAATACAAAAGAGGGGGTTGGTCTTCATAATAAAGCACCTTCGCCTGCAAGTTTTCAAGAGTGTACTTCTTAATTTCATTCAGTTTAATGTCGGAGCCATGATCTATTAATCCTGCCGAAAAAAACTCCAGGTTTTCAAAAAGGTTTTTATAAATTTCTATTAAATCAAATGCTGTCATTTTATCAATTTCATCATATATTTCTTTCATTTCATCTTTTACAAGGGCTGTACTGCGTTTCATACTTTCGGCCTGGTTCATGGAAGAATCTGATTCATGCATTTCTTTTGAAAGAGTTTCTATAAGCTTCTTTTCATAAGGTTCTATAAGAAACAGAATTCTATTTTTTAATTTTTGAAGTCTTCTTTTTAATGGCAGATGAGCATAGTCTTTAAAAAATAATTCTTTCATGTCATCAGATGAAGCAATTAACTGTCCTTTAATTACGAGATCTTTAAATCTTCCATATTCTTTTTCTAAATGAAATACATAACGTTTTAATATATGAATAAATGTTACAGAGGACTTAAATTTAATATTGTTAATTCTTCTTCGATAAGCCTGTTTATTTTTAGCCTCCAAAATATATTCCATCATTTCAGAATAGCTTTCTTTTCTAAAATCATTTCCTAATGCTTTATTCATATACTGCCTAAAGGTAGTCTGAAGCATATTTTCCTCTCCAAGTTCTGGAAGCACATTAGAAATGTAATCATTAAAAACATCATTGGGAGAAAATATGACGATATTTTCTGGTTTAATTGTGTCTCGATGTTTGTATAAAAGATAGGCGACTCTATGAAGAGCAACAGATGTTTTACCACTTCCGGCAGGCCCTTGAACAATCAGATTCCTGTATTCTTCATTACGAATGACTTTATTCTGTTCTCTTTGAATCGTTGTTACAATCGTCTTCATTTTACTGTCCGTACTTTTGCCCAATAGAGCCTGTAAAATCTCATCGTCAATCTTAAGACTGCTGTCAAACATATACTCGATCTTTCCATTATGAATTTTATAATGCCTTTTTAAAGTAAGTTTCCCACGAATGATACCTTCCGGAGACTCATAACTGGCATCTCCAATTTCACATTCATAATACATGCTGGAAATAGGTGCTCTCCAATCGTACACCAAAAATTCATAGTCATCCGTTATAAGATTAGAAATGCCTATATAGCACATTTCAACATTTTCTTCCCCATCTTCAATGAAATCCATTCTTCCGAAATAAGGCGACAGCAAAATCTTCTCAAATTTATCTTCCTGTCTTTTTATAAACTCATGACTGCTTTTTTGTATTTTCATTGTATCAATCAACTGCATAAAATCTACAAGCTGATCAAGACCATTATCTTTGGCAACAGAACCTATATCTTGCCACATCTCTTTTTGAGTTTCGATGCCATCTCTTTTTAAACGCTCTTTTAAAGCACGATTTTCCTCTAACTGTCTTCGTGCCTCTTTCAGAACTTTTTGCAGACGTTCATTTTCAAATCTCCATTCCTCTTCGCTGATACTCATGGCATACTCACTCCTTTTATAAATTAAATAAGATTTTTAACAAAAGCCTATTGACATTGCTGTTTTAATAATGTATAATTAAGATGTGATATTTTAATCTAAATTTAAGGTAGCAAAGTCTTATTTATATTATCATTTCTACTTTATTATGTCAATATCAAAGACATTTGTCTTAAGACAAATGTCTTTTTTATTACATAAGAAATTCCTCCGGATTTCCTATGCAATAAAAACTTTCGGGCAGAATGGAAACTTTCGCGTATTGTATTTTGTCGGCTTTGACGACCGCACTCGGCGCCAGAGTTTCGTGAGTAAAACTTTTTCTTGTATTCAAAATATGCATATTTATAGCCAGATTACTTCATATATACTGGTTTCAATATATTTACTCAAGTAATTCAAGAAAGGACTGAGAATCCATGAAAGCAAAAAGAATAACGGATCATACGGACTTTCAAAAAGCACTGCAAATCAGAAAAGAAATTTTTGTTCAGGAGCAAGGGGTCCCTATAGAAGATGAATTTGATGAATATGACACCCTGGATGGACAGTGTGAACATGTTCTGGTCTATTATAACGAAGAACCAGTCGGAACCGGAAGAATCAGGATCATCGACAGTTTTGCCAAGGCAGAAAGAATATGCGTCTTAAAACCCTACCGCAAGCTTGGTTTAGGCAAAATTATTCTGAATACACTAGAAGAAATTGCCAAAGAAAAAGGAATTGTTCAGATTCGATTGCATGGTCAGACTCAGGCTGAAAGTTTTTATAAAAAACTTGGATACAGAACTTTGTCAGATGTATTTATAGAAGCCAATATTCCTCATGTATTAATGGTTAAGGATTTATCTACAAAATAGGAATAATCCTATGGATATTCCTATTTTGTAACTGTTTTGTCTGATTCAATTTTTTCAAATATTTCTTTTTGAATTCTTATTCCCGTAGGCGTAGCAGCCAATCCTCCCTGTGCAGTTTCTTTCAAAGAACAGGGTAATGCTCTTCCTACCTTATACATAGCCTCTATCACTTCATCAAATGGAATAATACTTTTTATACCTGCAAGAGCCATGTCTGCAGAAATTAAGGCATTGGCTACTCCGATGGCATTGCGTTTCATACATGGAGCTTCCACTAAACCTGCAATGGGGTCACAAACCATGCCCAATATATTTTTTATAGCCATGGAAGCTGCATGCAACGCCTCTTCGGGAGTGCCTCCTAACATCTCTACGATTGCCGCTGCTGCCATAGCTGCTGCAGAACCTGTTTCTGCCTGGCAACCCCCTTCAGCTCCTGATACAGTTGCATTTTTTGTAATGATGTATCCAACTGCTCCGGCGGCAAACAATCCATGAATCATTTCCTCTTCTCCAAGCTTAAAGTCTTCTCCTACTGTTATTATAGCTCCCGGCAATATCCCACTGGCTCCGGCAGTAGGAGCAGCAACAATCAATCCCATAGAAGCATTGACTTCCAGGACTGCCATGGCACTGGCCACTGCTTTATTTACTTGCTTCCCACAGACAGTCTTTGTCGTCTCATATCTGCTTTTTAGTTTTTTGGCATCCCCACCGATTAATCCGCTGACAGATTTTATATCCTTGGTCAATCCTTTTTCAATAGCATCTTTCATAGTCTTCAAACTATCTTTCATTGCTTCAATAATCTCATCTCTGGTTTTCCCTGATAGATACATTTCTCGTTCTATCATAACTTCGGATATTTTTTTACTATTGGCATTACATATTTGAATTAATTCAGTTCCATTGCGAAAATCTTTGCTCATCCGCTCGTCCTCCTACAAAGCTTCTACCATATAAACGCTCATAATTTTATCTTTTAGTCCACAGATTTCATCCACAATCTTTTCAGAAACCACGTGGTCTGTTTCAATGATCATAAATGCATCTTCGCCTTTATGCTGTCTGAATACATTCATGGATGCAATATTAATATTGTGATGACTCATAATCTTTGTGACTTCAGCAATCACTCCGGGACGATCTATGTGTCTGATCACTAAAGTAGGATATTCAGCACTAAATTCAACATCCAAACCATTAATCTGAATGATTTTTATACTTCCTCCCCCAATGGATGAGCCTACAAGTTCAGAATGTTTCCCATCATTATATTCCAGCACAATTTTCACGGTGTTAGGATGGACATCTCCCAAATCCGTTTCAATAAATGAATATTCCATTCCCTGCTCTTTTGCAATCTCCATGGATCGGCTGATATTTTCATCATTGGGCTGCAGGCCTAAAACTCCGGCAATTAATGCGCGATCCGTACCATGCCCTCTATATGTAGACGCAAAGGAACCATGAAGATAAAAACTTACTTTCTTTATCTTATCTCTGCTGATTTTTCTTGCCACCCTTCCAATCCTTGCAGCCCCTGCTGTATGTGAACTGGAAGGGCCAATCATTTTAGGGCCAATGATATCAAAAACACTGTATATTTTATTGTTCATTCTCAATCCTCCGACATAAAAAATGATCGCTTGTGTAAATTTATGAAAAACCAATTTCTATTATCTGTAGTATAACATTCACATATTCTTTTTCACAAGGAGAAAGCATCTTTACATATCTGAATATCTCTAATTAATCAACAAGTCTTTTTCAGAATATCAACTTTTCCTATAACTTTTAAAAATAAAATGATATTTCTCATATCTATATATGCTAATAACAGCTGCCTGTCACCAAATAAAATAACATTACTTTTTCCATTTAAATAATCTTTAAAAAACTGCCTGTCATTCATATTTCAGATTTGCTTTAAAGAAATATAAATGACAGGCAGTATCAAATTGTTGCTTTTATCTGGCTGAAATTATCTTTTTTAGTTTGAAGTTTTTATTTTACGTCTTGCAAGTAAAAATCCGCCTATTACAATAATACCACCACCATAGATTGCTAAAGACTTTACTTGTTTTTCCTTTTGCACATCATCTTCATTTACCATTGTCGCTTGGGTCTCTAAAACGGTTGAGTCAGCTGCATTGGAATCATAGAGTTCAGCCAATTCACCTTCTACCACTTTAACCTGTTCTTTTCCAAATATACTGTAAAGATACTGCGCATTTTCCTCAGTGTAAGGAGTAATACCTATTTCAACATACTCTTCTGTAGGAACTGTGTGGCTAACTGTGAAGCCTTTTTCTTCAATATCCTTCATATAGTCTCCAAAAAGATATTGATCAATTTCCTTTTGCTTATTCAATATATCTTCAGTGATCGCAGGTTCTTCTGCCATATGTGAGACGGCTGCGTCCGGGGCATCTTCTTCCATGATCTGAATAAATACATCTCCCTCTGCTTCTTCCATTTTTACTGTATCAACAGGCAGAGATTTCTGCATTGGTTCCACACTTTGGTCGTTTGCAAAAACTGCTCCTGAGAACACTACTGTAAAACTTAATCCTAATATAATATTTTTAATGAATTTACTCATTTATAATTCCTCCCGGTTATTTTTTATAATCATTACAGAATCGCAAGTATCTCCTCAGGTACCATCAAGAAATACATCAATTCTTATTTCCTGTTTCAATTCATTAGACGCGTTTTTCAGGATTTTCGTTGCAGATAAGATAGAGAAAAAAATGGAAATTAAATAATTTTTCATATCCTACTTATAAATACCTTATTGACAAAATTTATCCTCTGTGCTATGCTATGAAAAATGTTAAAAGGCTATGAAAAGAAGTAGTAAGTATTGATGAAATTTCAGAGAGAAGATGGATGGTGCGAATCTTCATGTAGTCAATACTGAAGCAGTCTTGGAGCTTTGAACCGAACGGCTTATGGGCTAAGTAGACTTCAACGGTTTCCCCCGTTACAGGGAGACAGTATGTTAGTACTGGTAGAGTGCAGAGTTATTCTGAATTTAGGTGGTAACGCGGATTATATATTCGCCCTAAGCATATTTATGCTTAGGGCGTTTTTTAATATAAAAAAAGGTGGGGTAAGTATGAGGATATTTGAAAAATCAACGAAGCTTAATAATGTATGTTACGATATCAGAGGTCCTGTAATGGACGAAGCAAATAGAATGATTGCAGAGGGGATCAACATTCTTAAACTGAATATTGGTAATCCTGCACCCTTTGGATTTCAGGCTCCCAGTATACTACTGGAGAAAATGTCAGAAAACTTAAGCAAAACGGAAGGTTATTCAGATTCAAAAGGTATTCTTTCTGCAAGAGAAGCTATTGTGAAATACTGCAAAAAGAAAGGGATACCAAATGTTACCGTTGATGATGTCTATACCGGAAATGGTGTAAGTGAACTGATTACTCTGTCCTTGCAAGGCCTTCTAAATTATGGGGATGAGATCTTGGTCCCTGCGCCGGATTATCCTCTATGGACTGCTTCTGTTACCCTTGCCGGAGGGAAAGCAGTACATTATATATGTGACGAAAAAGCAAACTGGTATCCTGATATTAAAGATATTAAGAGTAAAATCTCCGACAGAACCAAAGGAATTGTAATCATAAATCCAAATAATCCAACTGGTTCTTTATATCCAAAAGAACTTCTGGAGGAAATTGTAGAAATAGCACGCCAAAACGATCTAGTCCTGTTTGCAGATGAAATATATGACAGACTGGTTATGGATGGGTTAGAACATGTATCTGTTGCATCCCTGGCTGAGGACCTTTTAACCGTAACGTTCAACGGTTTGTCAAAATCTCATCTCATAGCAGGCTATCGATGCGGCTGGATGTGCTTATCCGGAGACAAGTCAAATGCCAAAGGCTACATTGAAGGCATTAATTTACTGTCCTCTATGCGCCTCTGCTCCAACGTACCTGCTCAGTCCATTATTGATATTGCCTTGGAACTTGAAGAAGAAACCAAAGAACTTCTAAGACCTGGCGGAAGAATCTATGAACAAAGGGAATTCATATATAATGCTATCAATAATATACCAGGACTTAGTGCAGTGAAACCTCAAGCAGCTTTTTATATATTCCCTAAGATTGATACAGAAAGACTTCATATTGTGGATGACGAACGTTTCGTTCTTGATTTTCTAAAAGACAAAAAGATTCTACTTACCCATGGAGGAGGTTTCCACTGGGAAAAACCAGATCATTTCAGAATTGTTTATTTGCCGGAGATCTCTCAACTAAAAATGGCAACCGATGCACTGGCAGATTTTATGTCTTATTATACACAGGAATAGTTTATAAAAAGTATTTAAGCATGTATTCTTGGAATAATCCTATCTATAAAGAAGTTCACTCTAAAAAGATGAAGGTTAATAGTCAGATCAGCAAAAAGGCAAGGCGTTTTTTCGCCTTGCCTTTTTGATCAGTATAAATACGAATTACAAAAGCAATTCATTATAAGAGAACTCTCTTAAAATATTATTGGTTCTTGCTATACAAACTCATAAAATATTTTCTTGTGGCATTTAGGGTTTCATGTTTCACTGAAGTTGCATCAAACTTCATGATGACAAAAACAGTCTGTATACAAAACCCGATTCCAAAAGCCGCAAGTACTGTTCCGAGTCCTACAGGCCCTCCTAATAACCAACCTATCAAAACAACAGTCCCTTCCAGAAAGCCGCGGCATAAACCTACCGGAAGCCCAGTTTTTCGCTGCAAAGCAACCATAAGACTATCTCTGGGTCCTGCTCCAAATCCTGAAGCGATGTAGAAATAAGAACCAAAAGAAATAATAAAAAGACCTGTGATTATCATAATGATCCCCATAATCAATCCGTTTACTTCAGGAATAAAGGAAAGCATTAATAACAAATCCATAAAAACGCCAATCAATATCATATTTAGTATGGTACCTAATCCAATTTTTTCTCCCATCCATACTGCACACAAGCAAATGATAAGGCCCACAAGAATAGAAACAGTGCCAATCGTTAAACCTATGGTTTTTCCCAATCCATAATGAAAAACTTCCCATGGAGCAAATCCCAGATTCGCTTTCATAGAAACTACAATTCCTAAAGCATATAAAAAAAGGCCTAACAGCAATTTCATCAATCTTTTCAAATAATGAGGCACATTTTATCCCCCCTAATTCTGCAAACCCTTGATATCCAAATCACCCATTCAAGTTTAATGATATTTTCGTATTTTGTCAGCAATTGCCCTTTCCATCAATTGAGCATGCAATTACTCCTGATTCTGCATCAGAGCTCTTTATATCAAGATACTCCTCTATTTCAAAAGTTTTCGTCCCATCTTCCAAAATAAAAAATGGAATACCGATCTTTCCCTTTTCTTTAATTGGAATAAATATTTCTTCATGATCTCTGTAAGCTAAGAATTCTTTTAATAATGCCGTATTTTTTGTGATGTTTCTGTAGTCTAATTCTATATTTGGATATTTTTCCAGCTGAGCTTTGGCTCTTACACAGCCCGGACAAATCTCAGCACCATACATAATAAGTTTCATAATTTTTCCCCTTCCTTCTTGTATTCTTTCGTTGAAATAAGCACAACACATTAAGTGCTTTTTACATTATACCATATTTCTCACAAACTTTTGGGGATAAAAATTTTTATAAAAAATTTACTATATATTTCTTGACAAATAAAATTTTCCATATATAATTATAACTAAGTAATAATTATTATTACTTAGTTATAATTCAACTTACATATTCAATTCATAATAATTTAAAATAAATTTTTAGGAGGTAATGTATTATGTCATTAATTGGAACTGAAGTAAAACCATTTAAAGCTCAAGCTTATCACAATGGAAAATTCATCGAAGTAACTGAAGCAGATTTTAAAGGAAAATGGAGTGTAGTTTTCTTCTACCCCGCTGACTTTACATTTGTATGTCCGACAGAATTAGAAGACTTGCAAAACAATTATGAAACCTTAAAATCTCTAGGCGTTGAAGTTTACGCTGTATCAACAGACACTCATTATACTCATAAAGCATGGCATGACAGTTCAGAAACTATTAAGAAAATTACTTATGTGATGATCGGCGATCCTTCCCATACTCTATCCAGAAACTTTGATGTTCTCATCGAAGCAGATGGGCTTGCAGATCGCGGAACTTTCATCATTGACCCAGATGGGGTTATTCAGGCAGTAGAAATTAATGCTGGTAATATAGGCCGTGATGCTAATGTTCTTATTAATAAAATCAAAGCTGCTCAATACGTAAGAAATAATCCAGATGAAGTTTGCCCTGCTAAATGGAAAGAAGGAGCTGCAACACTTAAACCAAGTCTTGATTTAGTAGGAAAAATCTAAAAAAAGAGGCGGATTATGATATTAGATTCAGATATAAAAGCACAATTAACTCAATATCTTCAATTAATGGAAAATGATATACTGATTAAAGTCAGTGCAGGGCCTGACGATGTATCCAAAGACATGTTAGCCCTTATAAACGAAATTTCTCACATCTCTCCCAAAATTAAAGTTGAGGAAGCTAAGCTGGGACGAACTCCCAGCTTTAGCGTCAACCGCATTGGAGAAGATACAGGGATCATCTTTGCAGGAATCCCTTTAGGGCATGAATTCACTTCTTTAGTATTAGCACTGCTGCAGGTCAGTGGAAGACCTCCAAAAGTGGATGAAAATTTAATCGATCAGATTAAAAATATTAAAGGGGAATACCACTTTGAAACCTATATCAGTTTAAGCTGCCACAATTGTCCTGATGTTGTTCAGTCTCTTAATTTGATGAGTCTTTTAAATCCAAACATTACACACACCATGATTGATGGATCTGTGTTTAAAGAAGAAGTTGAAAGCAAAGACATTATGGCAGTTCCATCAGTTTTCCTAAATGGTGAGTTCTTCGGCGGCGGCCGAATGAGCCTGGAAACTATTTTGTCTAAGCTGGGTACTGAAGTAAATACTGCCAAATTAAACAATAAAGAGCCTTTCGATATGCTCATTATCGGAGGTGGCCCAGCTGGCGCCAGTGCAGCCATATACGGAGCCCGTAAAGGCATTCGTACAGGTATTGTTGCTGAGCGATTCGGTGGTCAGGTACAGGACACAATGGGTATTGAAAACTTTATAAGTGTAAAATACACAGAAGGTCCAAAACTGGCTGCAAGCCTCGAAGAACACGTTAAAAGCTACAATATCGATATTATAAATGGGCAAAAAGCTGTTGCTTTAAAAAAGAAAGAATTCGTAGAAGTTGAACTGGAAAGCGGCGCTGTTTTAAGAAGCAAAACTGTAATTCTTTCTACAGGGGCTCGTTGGAGAAATGTCGGAGTACCTGGAGAAATGGAATTCAAGAACAAAGGTGTAGCCTACTGCCCCCACTGTGATGGTCCTTTATACAAAGGAAAAAATGTTGCCGTAATTGGCGGGGGAAACTCAGGGATCGAAGCTGCAATTGATCTTGCAGGTATTGTAAACCATGTAACTGTTCTTGAATTCATGCCCACTCTAAAAGCCGATGCCGTTTTACAGGAATCTCTTTTCAACCTTCCTAATGTCACTATCCTTACAAACGTTCAAACAAAAGAAATCACCGGAACCAATAGAGTTGATGGTATTACTTATGTTGAACGGGACACAGGCATAGAAAAGCATCTCGATCTTCAGGGTGTTTTTGTTCAAATAGGTCTTGTACCTAATACAGATTGGCTCAGAGATATCGTTGAATGCAATAATTTTGGCGAAATTATCGTTGACGCCCACGGGGCCACAAACATCCCTGGAGTATTTGCTGCAGGAGACTGTACGAATACCTCCTATAAGCAAATTATAATTGCAATGGGCTCAGGTGCCACTGCTGCCCTGGGAGCCTTTGACTACTTAATACGAAATTGATTTCTATAAAAGAGAATTGCTATACTGCTTTCAGCAGGATGCAATTCTTTTTTTATTGATCAAATTTATAAAAATTTCTCATAAAATCTTGACACAGGAGAATATAATGGATTATAATTCAAGTAAATATATGAACATATATTCATATGTTTGTTGGGATACTGCTTCTGCTCTTCCAAAATCTTGTAACCAAGGAGGTATTTTTATGAATATGCTTCAGATCTTCGCCATAATAATACTTCTCATTTTTTATGGAGTAAGTATGATTAAGTTGATTGCACAAAGGCGAAAAGGAATCCAAACAATTCAACTGGGTATTGGCAGTAAAGACAAAAAAACATTATTGGTTGAGAAGTTGTTAAAATTTGCTTTTATTTTGATTGCACTCATAGAATTGGCAAGTATTCTGCTCAATACCAACAGCTTTTTTCCGGGAAACATAAGAATAGTAGGTCTAGCCCTGACGTTTACTGGAACTTTAGTATTTATTATAGCCATGCTAACAATGAGGGACAGCTGGAGAGCCGGAATACCTGCTGGAGACAAAACTGAGATAGTAACATCGGGAATCTATAGCATTAGCAGAAATCCTGCATTTTTCGGATTTGACCTCACATACATAGGTTTTTATTTGGCCTTTGACAATCTCCTGCTTCTAGTGGCTACCCTATTCGTTATAACTATAATACATCTGCAGATATTGGAAGAAGAAAAGTTTCTCACTTACAGATTCGGTGAAAAATATTTAGAATATAAAAAGCGTGTTGGAAGATACTTGAAATTGTCTCCATTTCGTTTATGAAAAGAGTACTGCATACATATATATAGCGCTCCCACTCAGAACAGCAAAAGTCTTGAATTATTACTCAATAATCCAAGACTTTGCTTAAATGATTATTTTACTAAGAAGCGTTTAATTTCACATGATGCCTTCCCTTTGGCACGACAAACGGAGAGCCTGAAACGGGATCTTTGATCACTGTGCAATCCAGATTGAAAACCTGCTTAATTAATTCTTCTGTTATAATTTCAGAAGGGGCTCCCTGTGCGATAAGTCTCCCTTTACGAAGGGCAAAAATATAATCAGCATAACGGGCTGAAAGATTAATGTCATGAAGAACCATGACGATTGTGGTTCCTCGTTTTCGATTTAAATCTGTTAACAGGTCAAGAATTTCAACTTGATAAGTGATGTCCAGGTATGTTGTAGGCTCATCTAAAAGAAGAATATCCGTCTGTTGGGCAAGCGCCATGGCAATCCATACTCTTTGCCGTTGTCCACCAGATAACTCATCTACACAACGATTCGCCAAATCTGTAATTCCCATAATTTCTAAAGCTTCTCCCACTGCTTCATAATCCTTGGCACTCAGTCCTTTTAAAAAAGACTGATACGGAAATCTGCCTCTTGCAACCAAATCAGCCACAGTTATACCTTCAGGTACAATCGGAGATTGAGGCAAAAGCCCTAAAGATTGTGCCAGCTGTTTAGGAGGAATTTCACCGATTCTTTTTCCGTCAAGAAGGATTTCGCCTGAGCTTGGTTTGATGAGTCGTGCAAGCGTCTTAAGTAAAGTCGATTTCCCACAGGCATTCGCACCTATGATCACACTAATTTTATTATCAGGAATCCTGACATCTATACCATCAATAATAATTTTTTTATCATATCCTGCAACGATATGATGCGCTTTTAAGGATTTTACGCCTTTCATGCTGCCCCTCCTGTTCGGTTCATACGAATGAGTAGTACGATTAAATACGGTGACCCTAAAATACCTGTAATAACCCCCACTGGAAATCGAGTATTAAAAGCAAACTGGCCAATGAGATCAGCGGCTAAAACTAAAATAGCACCTATAAACCCTGCCGGAAATTCATTGGGAGCACCCGTGCCTGCAAGCTTTGATGCAATGGGACCAGCCAAAAAAGCTACAAAGGAAATAGGTCCTGTAACTGCAGTAGCACAAGCTATTAAAACCACAGAGCTTGAAACCAGTAAAAGCCGTACCAGGTCAGTTCTGATACCCAAAGTGGTTGCAGATTGTTCCCCTAATTCTAGAATCCTAAGATGCCTGCCCAGTAAAATAATGATGAGGCCAAAAAAAATGAGAGCAAAAAAGAGTTTGGGAATATTGGTCATCTGTACTCCGTTAAGACTTCCACTAAGCCATCTGTAAGCAGCAGGAATATCATGTTGCGGAGCCTTAAGTAATAAAAAGGATATCACAGCATTAAGCATTGCCTGTATGCCTATCCCAATAAGTATTAATTTTCCTCCAGAAAATTTACCTATCTTAGAAAGCATATAAATCAAAAACGCAAAGAAAAGCCCGGAAATCGCAGCAACAATAGAAGCAACAGCCCCACTCATTTTTAATAAAAGTATGCAAACCATTGCTCCTACACTGGAACCAGATGTCACTCCTATGATATCGGGACTGGCTAAAGGATTTCGTAACATTGTTTGAAAGGTACTTCCCGCCATCCCAAAAGCTATCCCAGCAAAAAGTCCAGATAACATTCTGGGCAAGCGTAAAGTCCGTATGGCAAAAGAAGCTCCCTGAATCTGTTCCCCCATCAATACTTTTATCATAACAGGAATTGGATATATACTGTTCCCCATAATCAATATAGATATACATAGCGCTAAAGTCAGAACACCTAAACAAAGAGTCACGATCCTCCAACGATACTGCCTTCGTCTATATCCTACTTGAATACTGCTAAGGTTGTTTCTACCAATCATAACGCTCGCCCCTTCGCTCTCATAGCAATAATAATAAGTATTGGAGCCCCTATAAATGCTGTCACAATGCCCGCTTCCAATTCTCCTGGACTACCAATCAGTCTTCCAAAAACATCTGAAAGAGTCAATAGAATTGCTCCGCCTAAAGCCGACATAGGTACAATCCATCGCAAACTGGGACCGCAAATAAGACGCATAGTGTGGGGAACCATGAGACCTACAAAACCGATAGGACCTGCAAGAGCTGTGATCGCACCACAAAGAAGAACTCCGGATAATGCCCCTGTAAGTCTTACAATTCCAACGCGAACACCTAAACCGGTTGCCATCTCATCTCCCATTGCAAGCACATCCAATGCAGGTGTAGAGATCAATCCCAAAAATAATCCAATCAAAAGAATTGGCAATACAGAAATAATTCCTTCCCATGTAGCACCGCTGATGCTTCCGATCTGCCAGAAACGAACAGCATTCATCACTTGCTCTCTGGGCATAATAATTGCATTGACCAATGAGGATAAAGCTGCACTGGTAGCCGCACCAGCCAGAGCAAGTTTAATAGGTGTCGCACCCCCAGGACCCATGGAACCTATTCCATAGACAAATATTGCTGTTATTACAGCACCAAGCAGAGCAAGAAGTATATATTCCTCTGGAGAACTAATCCCAAGAAAAGCAATGCCTCCCACTACAAACAATGACGCTCCAGTATTAACACCCAAAATACTTGGATCTGCGATTGGATTGCGGGTAATAGCCTGCATAAGGGCACCGGATATCCCCAGTGATCCTCCGGCTATGAGCCCCAAAACAGTCCTTGGAATCCGTTCATGAACCACAATCTCATTGATTGATGTCATCCGGGAATGTATTAAGGTATCCCATACTTCATGAAAACTGACAAATCGGGCACCAAATGATAAAGATATTAAAACACATAATAGCAAACTAAATAAACTGATCATCATCAACAGGATTTTATTATAAAGCTTCATTCTACTTGATCAGCTGCCTCTCCAATAACCTTAAGGTATTCATCGATTGTTGCAGGAATGGAAAGTGCACTGGGTGTAGCAGATGCAGCCAAAGGTGAACCATCTTCAATCAATACTACAGAACCTCTTTTAATCGCTGGAAGACTTCCCAGCAATGGATCTGCTTTAATTTCTTCTAGCAATTTGTCATTGCCGTAGGTAATGATCACCTCAACATCTTCAAGCAAATCCACATTTTCTGAACTCAATTCAATGTAAAAACTATTGGTTTCTTGAGCTAACTTTTTAATGCTCTCTGGCAATGCCATACCTAAATCCAAAAGATACGCTGTACGAGGATCGTTAGGATGATATATGTAAAACTTCCCTAAATCTAACGGATCAAAAGCAAAGAAAGCTACTTTTTTACCTTTTATGCTCGGATATTTATTAACTTTTTCTTTTATCAGAATTTCTAAATCCTGAACCAATTTTTGACCTTCAGCTTGCATGCCGATACTAGTTGCATTGATTGTAATCTGTGCTCGCCAAAAAGTTTGCCATGGATACTCTGGATATGCCACAACAGGGGCTATTTGACTTAATAAATCGTATTCTTCCTGAGTAATTCCTGAGTAAGCTGCAAGAATCACATCAGGCTGAATATCACTGATTGCTTCGTAATCCAAGCCATCTGTATCCTTAAAAACAACAGGTTCTTCAACACCCAATTCTTTAAACTTGTCTAAAGTCCAAGGCAAAAGATTATTACCATCAAGAACTCCATAATTTGCCTCTGAAACACCTACTGGAACAACGCCCAATGCCAAAGGTACATCTTGATTCCCCCATGCAATGGTGGCAACCCGTTCCGGTTTACTTGCTATAACCGTTTCTCCAAAAGCATGTTGAATAACTATGGGATAATCAGTAGAAACTTCTGACTGCTGAGTATTTTCTTCTGGAACAGGTAGTGCAGTTTCTGAGCTTCCGCATCCTGTTAATACAACACTAAGTAAAAATATAATCATAAAAATTGATTTAGCCTTCTGATAACACATATTCCTTCTTCCTTTCTTGTAGATAAAATCATAAACCACTTAGTTTTATTGTTTGTGTTGATAATGATTATCGTTATTATACTATAATAATAATCATTGTCTGTCAACTGTTATAGTATAATCCAATCTAAAATCCCTATGACTCCCTTCCTAGCTTTGGAGAATTAAGCAAAAAAACGTGCAAGCTGCACGTTTTTCTTTCAATTTTAATTCAGCGATAAAAGTACCAAATTACATCAGACAGCATGGCTGACATCATATCCCGAGGGTTTTTGATAAATTCTTAAATCAAATTCAGGTACAACAGCCAGCAAATGTTCAAATATATCTGATTGAATTCGTTCATAGTCTGACCATGCAATTTCATTTGTGAATGCATATATTTCAACAGGCAATCCATTTTCACCCGGAGGAAGCTGCCTTACAACCTGCGTCATATCTTTACTTACTTTGGGATGATTTTTTAAATAATTTTCTATATAGATTCTAAAGATCCCTATATTTGTTAAGTGACTTCCTTCCGTAATATACGAATGATCTCCGTTATAGTCCTTATGATATTCCGTAATTTCCTTTCTTTTATCCTTAATATATTTATGAATATGAGGAATATTCTCCAGTCTGCTTAACAAAGCTTCATCACAGAGTTTTATACTCGTCACATCAATATGAATCGCTCTTTTAATTCTTCTTCCCCCTGATTCCATCATTCCCCGCCAGTTTTTAAATGATTCCTGCATAAATGCATGGGTTGGAATATATGTAATGGTCTTATCAGAATTTTGTATCTTCACAGTATGAAGTGTTATTTCCAGAACATTCCCATCAGCTCCGTATTTGGGCATTTCGATCCAATCCCCTATTTGCAGCATGTTATTGGATGTAAGTTGTATGCTGGCGACAAGTCCCAAAATAGAGTTTTGAAAGATGAGCATTACCACTGCTGTGGCTGCTCCAATGCCACTTAGTAAAATCCACGGTGACCTGTCAATGAATACACTGATCACCACTATAATGCCTACGGTATAGGAAAGAATGTTAACGACCTGAAGATATCCCTTGATAGGCCTTATTTTAGAGATTTCAAACTTAGAATAAATATCATTTACCCCATCTAAAAGTCCATCAACGGCTAATAGGAGAAAAAAAATCATGCTGGAATAAGCGATTCGCTGGATCCATTCTGTATATGGAGGAAATAATGGAGCAAATGCGTGTATAATTCCGATGGGTATAATACGCACCAATCGGTCAAAAATCCTTCTCTCTGTAAAAACAGTATGCCAGTTAGCTTTACTTTTCTCAGCGTATGACTCCAAAACCCTGAACAGGATTTTACGAACAACTGAGGCTGCAGTCAAACTAATGACCATAACGGCCGTAAGGGTTATGATATTGGATAAAAAGGGTGCTAAATTTTCATTCACTCCATAATTTATCATCAAACTTTTAACTTTTTCAATCAAATATGAATCCCTCCCGGAAACAAAAGTTATCACTCCAATATTAAATATATCCTTTCAGAAATCAATTAGAACACTGAAACATATATATTAATATAGATAAAATGATTTGGAGGAATAATCATGTTTATGAATCCCTATCCCTATTCTAGAACAGATGCCAATCCCCCTCATATTGTGTCTTCAGCCCAGGGGGATGTAACCGGGGATGGAATACCGGATACGGTTTATCTCACAGGGATAAGAACCGAAGACAGTCCTTTTATCCAAAAAATTACGCTTGTCATACGGGATGGTCGAACCGGCAGGATAACTTCTGTTCCACTTAAATCTGATGCAGGCTATAATCCTTCAATTTTTTTGGGGGATTTTACCGGGAACAGAGTGAAGGACATCTTAATCAGTATTGCATCGGGAGGCAGCGGAGGCATTATGTATTATTACATTTACTCCGATATTGGAAATATGCCTAAACTGCTCTTTGATTATGAAGTCTTCAATGAAAGCTATAAATATGAGATAATTTACCGAGACCAATATAAAGTCGATGTAATCAATCTCACAAATCAACTCAAATACATCATAGATATCTCTAATAAAGGAAAGGATTATTTACAGGAGATATATAATGCAGACGGCACCTTAAAAGAGCCCATAGAAGGATTTGTCAGTCCCTTAAGCGGCCTTTATCCAATTGATTATGATTCCAATGGTGTGTATGAACTTCTGGGATTTCAGAGAATTTCAGGAAGATTTGCTGCTGATGCTTTAGGTTATATTCAAACCTCATTGGAATGGGACAAAGAAAAATTCAGATTCAGAGATCAATTTGCAGCCATCTATGGATTCCCATATAATCAATAATACACACGTATTAAAAAGCCATCTTCTGTGATCACAGAAGATGGCTTTTTAATATGTAGAAATATAAAAACAGACACCTATTTATTAATCGTTCACTCTATAATACCAATTCCAGTCCCCATGATAAATCATTCTTTTATTCATTCCACCATCTACAGTAATGGTTTCTCCTGTAATGAAATCCTGCTCGCATAAAAAGAGAACCATATTTGAAATATCTTTTGGTGTTCCGATCTTTCCTGCTGGTATGGCAGCACGATCTTCACAGCTGAAATTTTGCTCGCCGGTGACATTGATCCAACCTGGCGCAATGCAATTCACAAGTACATTGGGAGCCAGAGACATTGCCAAAGCATGCGTCAGGGCAACTATTCCGCCTTTCACACTGGTATATGCTTCTGTATCAGGCTCGGATTGAAATGCTCTGGAAGATGCTATGTTAATGATTCTCCCTTTGTTTTTTATCAATTCATCTTTGCATAAACGACTTAGTTCATAGGGGGCTTTTAATCCAATAGATAACATGTAGTCAAACTCTTCATAACTTAATGAGGATAAAATACCTTTGCTGCCACGACAAGCATTATTAACCACGACATCGATTCTTCCCATTTTTTCCATTGCAAATTCAACAAACTCTTTTAAAGTCAGGGGATTCGCAATATCGCCATGGAAAAAGAAAAGTTCTGAGTGCTCTTTTGCAAATTCAGCTGATCGCTTTTCGTCTATGTCTATAAAACATACTTTATCCCCTGCCTGGATAAAATCCTCACAGATCTGTTTTCCTATACCATGGCCGCCTCCGGTAACAATAATTCCTCGCTTCATCGTATTCTCCTTTCATGCGCACAGTATAAACATGCACTTTGGTTTGAATAGCTGCGTATATGATTATTAATTTTTCATTAGTGAGAATGGGTGAGTGCCTATTCACCCACCCTTGTTATTTTTATTATATTATTTTTCTTTACCTGTGTAAATCAAAATCGCATCTTTTAAAAACTCTGCCATTCCTGGCTGTTCCTTATCATAATATGCTTTAAATCGCTCATCGCACACATACATCTGTGCTACACCTGCATGAGCTTCTTTGTTATAGGTTCCCCATGCCAAAGTAATCCATTGGCGATGTAGGTCAGCTGCTTTTTGCGCCGTTTCTCCTCCTGGATCTCCAGTGGCCATGGCTTCTTTTAAAGTGTCAAACATTTCCCTCTCTAAATCTTGGAATTTATCGTATTGATCCCGGGTCATATTTTTAAATTGCTGGTTAGATTTTTCTACTTGTTCATCCCCATATTTTTCTCTTATTTCTTTACCGTATTTTCTTTCATTTTCATCTATGAGTTTCTGTTTAAATCCTTCAAATTTCTCTTTGTCAGACATTACAATTCTCCCTTCTTGTGCTGCAATGGTTTTCTCAACATTGCTAATCAATAAATCCAGTTGCTTTCTTTTCTCGAGGAGTTTTTGACGATGTTCTATCAGTGCCGCAGTAGCATTAAACGTAGGAGACGATAAAATCTCCTTGATCTGCTCCAGACTTACCCCTAATTCTCTGTAAAATAGTATTTGCTGCAATCTGTCAACTTCCTCCTGACCATAAATACGGTATCCAGATGCATTGATTCTTGCCGGCTTAAGAATCCCTATTTCATCATAATATCTCAGGGTTCTGGTGCTTACACCTGCTAATTTCCCAAGCTTTTGCACTGTATATTCCATCCTGCTACCTCCTCACACCATGAGCATACACCTTAACGTAACGTCAATGTCAATAACTTTTTATTTTAAAGAATTTCCGCAATAGGGACAAAAACGATAGCGGGGATCAACTGTCGTACCACAGTAATGACATATATTGGACATATCCGTATCCCCTAACGATTTCAGATCGCTGGATTTAAGTTCCACCAATTCGCCCCCCTCTATTCTTTTTCCTAAGTCAGAATTGATTTCAAATATTTTTTGACAACAGGCTGTTTTTACATAATAACGAATATTCCACTTAAATAAGGGAATAAAAAATATATGGAAATAATCATAAACCTTAATCAAACGGTAACTGCCTAAAGCTTCACATGAGGGGCAAATAATATTGCGCCTGTCTGATATTTCTTGCTGTTTTTGCTCAATACCAAATACACCAATAAAAAACATATACTCATCTCCCTTTTAAAATCATATCTCAATAACTATTTTAAAATGCTTTAAATATCATTTGAATTAATTTAATTTCACTACTCATTATTCTATCATTAAATTCTATAAACATAAATCAAGCATATGAATAATTCATATCATTTTACATACAATATTCAAGATTAAAAGATTTAAGTAAGGAGGATTGTAACATGGATTATCATGAACCGGTAGAATTGCTTGATGAAAAAGCCAGAGATATTGCCAGAGTGCTTCATAGTTTACAAGAAGAAGTGGAAGCAGTGAATTGGTATCATCAAAGGGTTTCAGCTACCCGAGATCCTCAGGTCAAAGCAATTTTGGCCCATAATCGTGACGAAGAAATCGAGCATGCAGTAATGGCAATCGAGTGGCTTAGAAGAAATCTTCCTGCATGGGATAAAGAACTTCGTACATACTTATTTACGGAAGGCCCAATTACAAATATTGAAGAAGAAGGAAACGAAGATCATTCCTCTATAAGTAAAACCACTTCATCTTATTTATCCATTGGAAATATGAAGAAATAATGATTCTACAGGTATTTAAAGGAGGTTGTCCCTATGGATATTCTAAAGAGAAGTTTAGCTCCCCTGACGGACGAAGCTTGGAAAGAAATAGAAACAAGAGCTCAAGAAGTCTTTGAATCCTATCTGTCTGCCAGAAAATTCATCCATGTAGAAGGCCCTTTAGGCTGGAATTACACCGTTCTTGCTGAAGGACGTTTAACCAATATAGAAGGAAAAGATGGAGAAGTTTATACAGGAATCTATGAAGCTAAACCTCTCATCGAAACAAGAATTAATTTTGAACTGAGCAGATGGGAAATGGATAATCTCATCCGGGGAGCAAAAGACATCGATTTGTCTCCTCTTGAAGAAGCAGCCAGAAAATCTGCACTATTCGAAGAAAATGTATTATACAACGGTCATGCTTCGGCCAATATTCAGGGTTTGCAAAATGCCTCGTCTCATAAACCTCTTCCTTTTGGAAACAATGGTTCGGAAATTATGGATGCCATTACCGAAGGAATGTTGCTTTTAAAACGTTCTTTTACCAAAAAACCTTATACCCTGGTCGTTGGGAAAGAAGCTTTAAAGAGAATTCAAAGAGAAATACAAGGGGATTCCTTAAATAAACGCATCACTGAATTACTGGGAGGCGACATTGTATATAGTGAAGTCGCGGATGGAGCCCTTTTAGTACCTTATGACCATGAAGATTTAGAAATGACCATAGGAAGGGATTTTTCCATCGGTTACGAAACCGCTGATGAAAAAAGAGTTCAGCTCTTTATAACCGAATCTTTTACTTTCAGAATTCTGGATCCCGACCTCATTGTTAAATTTACAATTTAACTATATATCTCTGTATAAAAGTCCTACATAAACCTTTAGCTTATGTAGGACTTTCTTGATATTGACCAAAAAATGTTATAATATGAATCTATAATATTTTATGATCCAATTAAACCATTTGCACGGGAGGCACTTATGAGTAAAATATGTATTTTAGATTCTAAAACGCTGGGAAACGATATTGATTTATCCCTGTTTAAAGAGTTTGGAACCCTCACTGTATATGACACAACTGCACCTCATGAAGTTGTAGACAGAATTGCAGACCAGGATATTATTATAACAAATAAAGTACGACTTCATTCAGAAAATCTGCCTGCTGCCAAAAATCTTAAATTAATCTGCATTACTGCTACTGGTACAAATAATGTAGATTTAAATTATACCAGAGAACATGGTATTGCCGTTACCAATGTTGCCGGATATTCTACAAACACCGTTGCTCAACATACCTTTGCAATGGCCTTTTACCTTATGGAACATTTACCTTATTACGATCAGTATGTAAAATCCGGAGACTACTGCAAAAGTGATATTTTCACCCATCTGGACAAACCTTTTCATGAACTAGAAGGAAAAACCTGGGGTATTATCGGCTTAGGTGCTATTGGTCAAAAAGTAGCCCAATTAGCCGATGCTTTTGGCTGTAATGTAATCTATTACTCTACATCAGGCAAAAATACTAACCCAAATTACAAACAGGTAGACTTGGATACCTTACTGAGTAACTCAGATATTGTTTCTATCCATGCGCCTTTAAATGAAAACACTAAAAATCTGATTACTTATGAAAAATTGTCCAAAATGAAAGCAAGCGCCATTTTATTAAATCTAGGCCGTGGCAGTATCGTAAATGAAGAAGACCTTGCCAGGGCATTAGATGCTCAACTTATTGCTGGTGCTGCCCTGGATGTGCTGGAACATGAACCTATGGAAGAGAATAACCCTCTCCTAAAAATTCAAAATAAAGACAGACTACTCATTACGCCCCATATTGCCTGGGCAAGTATAGAAGCAAGACGTCGACTCGTTCATGAAGTTGCAGAGAATATTCGCGCCTTCTTAAACGGCATAAATAGAAACCGAGTGTAAAAAACCTGCCTGACCGGGAAAATCGGTCAGGCAGGTTTTTCTTTAATTCCTGGAATATTGATCTTTATTAATGGATCACTACACGATCAAACCATTTATTATTTCATATTATACAATTTCGCCAGCTTACTAAAAGCAGGTAAGGAATTTTTGATTTTCTCATAAGAAATGCAATAAGACAATCGAATATGCCCAGGGCAGCCAAAAGTTGAACCAGGGACTAATAGTAAATTGAATTGCTTTGCATCTTCACAGAACTTCTTATCATCCTCAATAGGCGTTCTGGGAAACAAATAGAAAGCTCCTTCCGGTTTAATACACTTAAAGCCGATCTCAATTAAATGATTATACAGTAAGTCTCTGTTACGTTTGTATATATTTACATCTACTTCAGCATCAAGGCAGTCAGCAATGACTCTTTGGAACAGAGATGGGGCATTGACAAAGCCTAAAATTCTGTTGGCAACATTGAGTGCAGCCATTATATCTTCAAAATCATCCATCTTAGGATTCGCCACAATATACCCTATTCTCTCTCCCGGAAGAGACAGAGATTTACTATAAGAATAACCAATAAATGCATTTTTATAGTATTTTAAAATATACGGCACTTCTACGCCATCGTATACGATTTCTCTGTAAGGCTCATCTGAGATCAGATATATACTGATTCCTAACTCTTCTTCTTTTTCTGATAAAGTTTTTGCCAGTTCTTTAATCGCTTTCTCTGAGTATACAACACCTGTTGGATTATTAGGAGAATTGATGATTACTGCTTTTGTCTTGCTGGTTATTTTTTTCTTTAATTCTTCTATGTTTGGTTCAAAGGTATCAATATCCGGTGGAACAGTAACAAGCTTTCCGTCAAAATTATTAACATAGTTGTTATATTCCCCAAAGAAAGGTGCAAAAACGATGACTTCTTCTCCAGGATTTAAAAGAACTTTTAAAAGAATATTCAGTCCCCCTGCTGCACCACAGGTCATAACAATGCTCTCATAGGACAAATCTAAACCATGTTTTTTGTTAATAAACTCAGCAATCTTACTTCTCACATCTTCGTATCCGGAATTGTTCATATAACCGTGTACTAAATTTGGAGATTCTTCATTTAATATTTTCAGGATGGATGCTTTAATGTGCTCCGGTGGTTCTACATTAGGATTGCCCAAGCTAAAGTCAAATACATTTTCTTCTCCATGAATCTTTGCTAATCGCTTTCCTTCTTCAAACATTGCCCGAATAACAGAGCTGTTTGCTACTAAAGTTTTCATTTTATTGGATATCATTTTACGCTCTCCTTTATATTTCATTTATTTGAATAGGATAATGTTATAATTTCAAAAATATTTGAATTATATTTTACTACTTTAACGTGAGAAAATCAATTAAATATATTATGATTCTATAATCTTAGAATTTTTCTTATAGATAACCTATCATAAAATGTCGATATTCATTATAGAATGCTTTCCTTTGGATTTACTGCATTCATAACTCATTATAAAGGAGGCAGCTTATGGATATCGCAGCATTATCCTCTAACATGGCAATGCAGCAATTAGGATTAAAGGTTTCAGTGGCGGTTATGAATCTCGCAAAAGATCAAATAACGGCACAATCTCAGCAAATGGTTCAAATGCTCCAAACCAGTGCACCAGTAATGGAGCAGTCTGTTAATCCCCATATCGGCGGAAACATCGACATTAAGCTTTAATACAGAATAAGAGCTGAACCTCAAAACACGGTTCAGCTCTTATTTGCTTGAGAAAAAGTTAAAATAGAACCCACATCCATCAAAGGACGATCGGGAACATATGCAATATGCAATCCTTTAGCATAAATAAAACTTTTTATTTTTTCATAATCAGGATGTTTTGAAATGTCCCCGATAAAGTAGATGGTATCCTTTACTCTTCCTGCAGTACCACCAATAAAACCATATAATTGGCCGGGTAATGAAACAAAACCCGGTCGAATCAAACATACATCTATACCGTGGGGAACAACTGCTTTAGCAATCCCTGCATCCGATGTAATAAGACTTGAATCATCGATGGGAAGGGCTGAACATCGGGTATAACCTTGCCTGACATGAATTAAAATTTTCTTCTTTTTTTTCATATCTTCCAAAATAGCTGATGCGGTATAATTCAAATTATGAATAAAATATTTGCCCAACATTACTCCGTTAAAACTGACAGTATAAGGATATCGATGCCCCAGCTGATTTTCCAAAACTTCTATGGGCAAAGAAGAACTAATATGATCTTTTATACATTGGTACTGCTCAGCTGATATATATATTTTTTCATCTCCACAAAAAAGGAAGATATCAGGATGATGATTAATGCTTTCATAGACAGTGCCCAAAGAGTGAATTTCTATTACTTCATCATTCTGACGAAGAATGCTTTTCAAATGATCGTAAGTATTTGGGGATAGGAATATCATTTAGCTTTCTTCCCTCGCTTTCCAACAGTAGAGAACATCTTTCCCCGTTTGCTCGTTTAAATTGAATGGGTAACCCTTGTTTTTTTATATCATTCAGATATTTTCTCTTATGCCCGATCAAACTTTGATATATTCTCTGATTAGCATAAACAACGAGCGGTTTTTCTCCATTATCCTCATATACCTTTAAAATAAATTCATGCAGCATCTTTTCTTCTACCAATTGTCTAAATGCTGGATGATAAGGTCCTGCCACAATTCCTTTTCCGAGATCCACTTCTTCCGAAGCCTGAAGCCCTACACGAAGTACGGTAATTCCCGCTTCATAAAACAAAGGGAGAATTTGGCTTGTCCATTCTATTCCCTCATCTAAACTTAAGGGTTCATAAGTTCCCTGATGATACATGTTTTCCAGTTCTGTATCTTTCATAATGATTGTAGGGTAAATCCTGGTGGTATGAGGCTTTAAAGCTATAATTTTTTTAGCGGTTTGCAAGCTCTTTATCAGCGTATCTTTTGGCAAACCAATCATCATTTGAAGACCCAATTCTATGGAAGTATTCTTTATATAATGGACAGCTTTATATACATCTTCCGCTGTGTGATTTCTCTGACTGGCCTCCAATACTTCCGGATCAAGGGACTGAACGCCCAGTTCTATTGCTTTTACTGGATAATAGGATAAAAGCTTCAGAATGTGTTCATCAATATAATCCGGCCGAGTAGATAGCCTTATGCCATCCAGTTGGTATTTCCTTATATATTCTGTGGCCAATTTCAAATACTGCTTTTGAATTTCAGGATGAATTCCTGTAAAACTTCCTCCGAAAAATGCTATTTCAACAGTCTTATCTCCCTTAAAACCTTCTAAATAGCTTTCGATATGGTGTCGTATTTGCCTTTCATCAAATACATCTTTTACACCGGTTATTCTTTTTTGATTACAAAATACGCAGTCATTAGGACACCCTTGATGGGATACAAATATGGGAATAATCATTTTCTTTTCATATCTACCTCTGCATTTTAAAGTATGATAGGATTACAGAAAACAAATCACTCTGTACGAGTGAAATTATGAAAGGTTCTTTAGCAACTCAAGCATTTTATTTTATAGCAAAACGTAGGGTTGCTGTACCCTACGTTATATTTTATACTTCTTAACTTATCTCTACATTTAAATTGTAAATTCTGTTGATGAACTTATTTATAGATGGCACCTTTTCTATCAGAAGAAAAATAATAACCATAATCAGACATCCAATGAGAGCTCCCTTTCCATCTCTGATCACATCTTGGATCTGAGAGCCTCTGCCCGGAACAAATAATTGATGGATTTCATCAGTAATACCATAGATGACTGTTGCAATCCAGGACCATATTCCTGTCTTAATTGCCTTACCGACATATCCATAAAAAGAAGCATAGAATAGCATGCATAAACCTCCAAAAATAATGACATGAGCCATCTTTCGAATCCACATTTGCAAACTCATTGCCTCTATATTATCTGTATCCATTGCTTCTTCCTGAGAAATAATTTTAGTTTTATCCAACAGCCACGCAGAGTCTTTGCGAGACAAATCTCCAGGTCGTGACGACAAAAGAAATATAACTGCCATCCACAAAATTGTTAATATCCAAATGATTTTTCTAAGTCTCATAGGTAAACCTCTCTTATGATGAAATCTTTCTGGCAGGCACACCTACAGCAGTCACTCCACTTTCAACAGAATGAATTACCACAGCCCCTGCACCAATTACAGAATCCTTTTGTATGGTTAAACCTTGTTTAATAAAAGCTTTACTTCCTATTTCTACCTGTTCTTCTATGATAACATTTCCGGAGACATTTACATTCCAATAAAGGGTAGAATAATCGCCTATTGATGTATCATGGCCTATTCCACATTGAGGATTGATATGAACATAATTCCCAATAGTAATATTGGTTGTAAGAACACAATAAGGACTGATTAAAACCCCTTCTCCTATTTGAACCTCCGGAGAAATATATGCCATAGGATGAATAATATTGATTGGCTCAATATGGTATTCTTCCATCTTAAGTGCTAAACGTCTTTTAACACTGGGTTTGGCAACAGCACAAAATCCGTATAACTTTTCATCGGGTTCTGATAAAGAACTCAAATCATCAAAGTCTCCCAGAACAGGTACCCCAAAATATTCTATGCCTTTTTTTTCAGGATCACTGTCAACAAATCCTATGAGTTGATAAGTAGGATGGATCTGATTGATATCCTTTATATAACGTGCTACCTCTTTTCCCAGTCCTCCGGCACCGACAATTACCAGCTTTTTCACATCATTTCATCTCTTTCCCCGTAAACTCCTTCTGCCGTTAATACCACTTTAACGGTTTTAATCATAATCTTCAAATCTAACCATAAAGAATAGTTATTAACATATTCTATATCATACTCTATTCTCTTTGACCAGGGCAGGGAATTTCTACCGTTAACCTGGGCAAGTCCCGTGACTCCAGGCCGCATTTTAAGCCGCCCCATTTGGTACTCATTATACTTGTCCACTTGGTATCTTAAGGTAGGTCTTGGTCCTATAATACTCATATCCCCTTTTAAAATATTAATTAATTGGGGAAGCTCATCCAGACTGGTCTTTCTTAAAAATCTTCCTATTTTAGTGATTCTGGGATCATTTTCTTCTGTATAAATACCGCTTCCTATATGCTCTGCATTTTGCACCATAGTTCTGAATTTGTAAATCTTAAAATCTTTCCCATCTTTCCCTACACGGTCTTGTATAAAGAAAATTGGCCCCTTTGAGGTTAGTTTAATACCTAAAGCAATAATTAAGAATACGGGACTTACTGCAATGAGTAAAATAAAAGCAATTAGTTTATCCAGTCCATGTTTGATCATTATTTGGATTTCTCTCATAAGTACACCTCAAATTTCATATCTAGTATCCATTCTTATTTAAAGCTCTTTATGGTATCTACAACGTAGTCAATTTCTTCCCTTGTCAAATTAGTATAAAAGGGAATTGCAATACACTCATTGCCTGCTTTTTCCGTTACAGGAAAGTCTCCTGGTTTATACCCGAATTCTTCTTTATAGAAAGGTTGAAGATGAATAGGTGTAAAATAGGGTTTTGAGCTTATTCCATTTTCCTTTAAATAATCTATTAAATCATTCCTGATTTCTTCAGGAACACGGATAACGTATACAAACCAACTCATTCGGCTTACATCAGGATCAATGAAAGGTGCCCTAACCCATGGAATCTCTTTTAATCTTTCTGTATAGTAGCTGGCTGCTGTATTTCTTTTTTCTATGATTTCGTCAATTCTTTCCATTTGGGCAATGCCTAAAGCAGCATGTAGTTCGCTTAGACGATAATTGAATCCTAATCGTTCATGATAGAGCCATAGGCCTGTAATCGCTCTTCCCTGGCTTCTCATGCTCCTGCATAATTCGGCTACTTTATCATTATTGGTGACAATCATGCCTCCTTCTGCAGTTGTGATTTGCTTATTGGGATAAAATGCAAAAGCAGCAGCATCCGCACTGCTTCCGGCTTTAGTGTTTTGATAAATACTTCCAAGGGCTTCACAGGAATCTTCTATCACATAAAGATTGTGTTTATTGGCAATTTCTTTTACCCTACTTATATTCAAAGGTTGGCCAAAAACATCAACCACCAAAATGGCTTTCGTTTGATCAGTAATTTTTTCTTCTATCTGATCTATATCAATATTGAGGGTTTTTTCATCAATATCAACAAATACAGGCACTGCTTTTTCAAATAAAGCACAGTTAGCCGAAGCCACAAAACTAAAAGGGGTAGTGATGACTTCGTCCCCTTCTTTTATTCCTAATGATTTAATAATAAGATGAAGTGCACTGGTTCCGCTGTTCACCGCAACAGCATGCTTGACACCCACATAACCAGCGATCATTGACTCAAATTCTTCTATTTTCGGTCCAATGCTTAAAATTCCTGAACGGAGCACTTGATTCACATATTCAATTTCTTTATCTGTAATATCAGGTTTTGCTAGAGCTATTTGTCTTTTCAATTTTATCACTCTCAATAATTATCTTTTTTTAATCAAACTATCATAAATTACACAAAATATTAATATAAGGGATCTGATTTTCTTTTAGAATGACTTCACTTTCCTCATTCCAAATGAGTACAATAAAATCCTTTGTTTCCTTAATATAATCTATATTATTGATTAACTCATAGTGCATATCCAGGTTTCCTACAACATCACTCATAGTAATCCGAAGAACATTATATACTTCATCTTGATTTCCGTAAAGATATATGGTCTTTATTCCTTTATTCTTCTGCTTTTCCAAAATGACTTTGGATACTGCCTGTATACGGGTAATGGTTTCATAGGTTCTGACTATGTAGTGATAGGTTTTCGCTGTTTTTTCCTTTAAGCCTTCAGGCGTCAGTATGTACTTTAAAGTTCTGGCATTTAACTTTTCAATCTTTATAAGCCCTGTCTTGATCATCTTCTTTAACAGCAAGTTAACAGCACCCAAAGAAAGACCAGTTTTTTCTGCAATTTCTCTCTGGGTAATATGCTCATTTTCCTGAATATGAGTTAGTATTTCTAGTTCTTTTTCCATTTATAACGCTCCTTGTTCATCATTTGAACGGTTTTATTGTACTGCATTTTTAAAGCCCTTGTCAATGTAAATGTATACATAAATAAACACTACAATAAATAGCTATAATGAATCAGGGCGGACAATGCCCGCCCATATAAATAATCCATATGACATTTAATAAATTTTTGTAATTTCCGTTCCAGGATAATAATGCTGAAGAATCTGTTTATAGTTATATCCCTTATCCACCATCCCTTTTACACCATTCTGACTCATCCCTGCTCCATGGCCATTTCCTCCTCCATAGAAAGTATATCCTATGAGCTTTCCGTCTTTGCTATTGGGTTCGATTACGAAAAAAGCACTGGGCATAATACTGTAATCTTTCACTGTACTTCCATTGGATAAGTTGATAATAATGGGGTCTTTCCCTTCAATATACTGCTTTGGCTGCAGAAGAAAACGAATATTGTATTCCGTCAAAACTTTTATGGTTGCCTTAGACCCCACTAATACCATTTCCATAATATTGCCTCCCTGTCCCCTCTTTACAATGTCAATCTTCTTTAGGTTCCCGATATTTTCTACAGGACGGCTTCTAAAAATATTATTTTCATCCAATACTTTAATAAGCTTTGGATTGGCTTCATAACGCTGCTTTAAATGGGCATTTATTGAAGCACTAAGTTCTTCCAGGCTCATCGTAACATTCCACCTGAACCAGCCAAATTCCTTATCATAACCATCTATATTGCTTGCTTTAAAAAATCTTTTAGCATTCTCTTCTTTCGTGAGATCTCCGAAACTTTCGCCTTCAAATTGCTTTTTGGATATCATATAAGGTGGTGTATAACTGGGAAAAGATTTATCGTTATAATCTGCCCATACTTCCCCTGAATTGGCGGTATATCCGGAAGATGTTGAGAAAAAGTTGGCACTGATCACACTTCCATTATATTTGATCCCTTCATTTTGTGTGGCCTTAACTGCCTGTATGGAAATGTCGGTTTCAGGCGTGTTATTATATACCTGGCACTGAACAGAATCGTCTACATTGCCTCCATAGGAATGAAACCGATTGGAATAAAACTGGACATAAGCATAACTTCTCGCCGTCACCGCTTGTACTTTTGCTGCCTCCAATCCATGAGACGTTGGCATTTCACTGGGAATTACAGCATACAGATATTCTTCAACAGGTAATTCGTTTACAATGCTGTAACCCTGATCTAGTTTAACAATGTCTAAAGTGCCTCGGTATTTAGGATGTTGGCCGTTTCTCTGGATGGACAAGATCTTTAATTTTCCATTGCCTGATTGAGTCCTTATATTTACTCTGGGCGTTTTGTCCGATAATTTTTCTGCTACCTGCTTAATATTGAAACTTTCCCCGCTTTTGTAAATCTGCTCTTCATCGCCTATTTTAACGATAAAACTCTCATCACTTGTAACGCTCACTTCTTGATGAACTAGTCCTGTAAACCCTGTTTTATGAAGGGCTACTCTGATTTTATTAGGAACCGGTTTTTTCTCGATGATTGCGGCACATATTTTATTATTCTTTAAGATAAATCGTCCAAGATCTTCTCCTATAGTCAAATTACTCAAACTGCACCACTGGGGCTTTTCTCCTGCAATGCTGTATAATTTATAATCATTGGAGAGCTCTATGTTTCCTATCCCCTCTAATTCTATTTTTTTTGAATCTACTAAAAGGATTCTTCCCATAACAGTTTCTTCACAGGTTTGTAGATCAAGCAATGTTCCCCCTTGAACCTGTATATCTCCAATCTTTCCTTTTTCCCCACTGTAATCTTTAAAAGTTTTATAGGTTCGATGTACCCCTCCAACAAAAATAGTGATTTCGTCTTTTGATGTATCTGCGATATATGTATTCGTAATTACAGGATTTTCATCTTCAACCCGTAAAAATGCAAAAACTTCATTGTCTTTTATCAACACTCTTATTTGCTTGTCGATATAGGCATCCATAGGAAGTCCTGCAAATCCGTATATGCCTTTATCCGTGCCCATTTCCCATGCATCCAGCTCTGTACTGTTAGCAGGGGTGGCCACCAATACAAATTCTCTTTCTCTGATTCCATATGCCTCTTCTAAACTTTTTTCTCCGCTTAATTTGCTTAAAAGGCGCATATAAATATTTACCCAGTCATTGTAAGTGATATAACTTTTTTGTAATTCCTTGCTTAAATTCATCTTGACCTTAAACTTGCCTTTTGAAATTCTTTCCAGCAAGGTTTGAGCATTGGCATAGGTTAATGGTTCTAATGGATTAAACATCTTTCCGCTGCCATTCATGAATCCTTGAACTGTTACTGCATTAACATATATATCATACCAATCGCTCGGGGTTACATCTTCATATTGTATTTCCCTGTCCATGGTCTTAATATCTGCATAATCATTATAGGTTAAAGCGATCATTTTAGCTGCTAACGCTCTTGAAACAGGAATACTGGTATCTACTTTATAAAGGTCTGTTTCAGTCTTATCCGATGCTGTTTCATGGTTTTTTTGATCTAGTAAATTAGTCCCATCTGTTGCCTTTGGAATTTCTTCTTGAACGGCCATAGTATTCAAACAGCCGGATAAAAATATCACCATGGCTGTAAGAGTTACAAAAACTTTAATTTTTTCTGACGTATTCATAGATTTTTATCTCTCCTCTAATGCTTTTTTGGTGCTTTTTATACTAATATATGTACATACTCCCATAAATATCTTTCATAATTATATTTGCAATATTCTTACATTATGCATTTAAAATATCCACAATTCACACTTTTCGATATTTATTTATTATTCATTTTAGAGTATAATAAAGGAAAATAACATATCGCTGAGGGTGATACTAATGATTTATGAAATTTTATATTCTAATTCATATATTCAACTGATCCGAAAAGACGATGGCTTCTATATTGAATCCTTTAGGCAGGGTTACACATTGGACGAATTCAATCAGGTATTGATGGATTTTCCTCAAGTGAAAATTACCAATTTTTTAGCCTTAAAAAAGGCCATTACGAATGCACCGCAATATTTAATTAAATTTGGAGATGTACGGGATCGGGTAGAAGTTGAAATCAGCAGCGACCATTTAAAAGGATACATTACCCTTTATGTAAAAGAATCTGAATTGGTAGGGGCAGGACTGAAGCAAATCATATCAGAAATTTCTGAAGCCTTACAGAAAAAAGGGATCGTATATGGTATCAAGCAAGATGTTTTAATAATGGATTTAAAACCGAAAGTAAAAATACTCATTGCTGAGGGCAAGCTTCCTGTTAATGGCGAAAATTCTAAAATAAGGATGTATGAAATCAAAGAACCCAAGCCAGAAATTACAGAAGATGGTACAGTAAATCATTATGAACTAAACTTAATCAATAAAGTAAACAAAGGGGACTGGCTTGGAGAACGAATTGATGCAACTCCTGGAGAGCCTGGAAAATCTATTCTGGGAGAAATCATTCCTGCAAAACCAGGTAAGCAATTTCCTCTGTTATACGATAAACAGTCTGTTGAAGAAGTATATGATCCCGAAAAAGGTATTACAACTTTAATAGCCAAAAAAACAGGAGCTGTATTTTATCGTCAGGATGTCATATACGTATATGATTGTCTCGAAATTGAAGGAAATGTATCCTTTGATACAGGCAATATTAATTTTGATGGTTTTGTAAACATCAGAGGTTCTATTGATGACAATTTTTCAGTAGAAGCCAAAAATGATATTCAAGTATTGGGTGCAATGGGCGTTGGAAGCGTAGATAAAATTTACAGCAGAGACGGCTGTATCTATATCCGTGGTGGAATTGCCGGAAAAAATAAAGCTCGTCTTTATTGTAAACAAGATTTATATACCAAATTTGCTTCTGAATGTACTATTGAATGCGAAGAAACAGTACATATTGGATTTTATGCTATCAATTGTAATATTAAGGCAAAACAAGTTATTTTTGAATCAGCTCACAGTCGAATCATAGGTGGAAATATAGACGCAGAAATTAAAGTAATTGCCCATGAAGTAGGAAATCTCGCCGAAACTCCAACCAATATTACTGTACAGGGATTTAACAGAAAAGAATTAAAGGAAAAATTTGATGCAATCAATAAGTCTATTGAAGAAATCAACGAGCAACTGGTTGAATTTAAGCATAAAATTGCTGTTTATGCCGGAAGTGAAAAGTTAACTGAACAGCAGGAATTTGATTACAGAAAAATAACAAGACAGTTCCAAGAAGTTAAAGAAACACTTAGGCAGCTTCAAAGCGACCGAAAAAAATATCTTTCTTATCTTCGTACTAAAGGAGATGGAGAAATTTCTATAAGTGGCCGCATCCACGGAAATACAACTCTTACGATCAAAAAAATCAGTAAAAGAATTATGAACGACATAAGAGGACCGGTTACCTATTACCTCATGGATAACGAATTGATTTGCGAATAATTCACCGAGGGAATATTGTATCTTAGGGAGGAAATAGAAATGAATTATGAAGATGTTTTATCAAGGATTGATGAGCAAAAGAAAAGTAACAATATTACGAGCCAATTGTACCGTTATACAGGATTACTTCAAGCTATAGAATTCTTTTCTCAGAGATTTAGTGCCAGCCAAATCCTAGAATATACCTATGATTTTGTAACTGAACTTCTGATTGTAGATCAAATTGCAGTATTTTCAAAGCAAGAAGATCGATATGTATTAATTAAGTCCAAAGGATATAAGTTCAGTACTTATATTCTGCCTTTTGATGAAAGCTTTGATATGATTGCCAAATTCCATGGACATATAATGAATACAGAAGATATGGAGCGCTTCCTTCCCTCTGATCTTCTTAAAGTATTTCCATCCAATCTCTGTATTCCACTCATTATAGAAGACCAGTTATATGGTTTTATATTAGTAAACCGAATGAATAAAAAAGCGCTGTTTAACGAAGACGATTATATCATTGCAGAAGCATTAATGCAGCTCTCTAATACATCACTGTCCAATTATAAAAGTTATCAGGATCTTCATAATGCAAAAGCAGAGCTAGATGAAAAAATCTTTAATCTCTTTGCAATCAATCATTCTTCAAAAGTGCTTCTTAGTGAACTTAACTTATCTAATCTTTATACTCTTTCAATTGACGTCTTTTCTGAGTTGACCCAAAGTTCTGTTACGGCTTTTTTCCTGTATGATGAAATTTCAGAGTCATTCAAACTTAGAGCAATGAAAGATGCTTTTCACCCTTCTAAAATGCTCAATATTTCATTATACTTAACCCCAAATGCTGAAATTAAACCTTCCAAAACTATATTGGACATGCAGAATCCAGAGGACATAGATTATTTCAACAGCCTTTATCATAATGGATATGAAACAGTTCAAGCCCTTGACCCTCTATATATAGTTATGGTGACAAAGAATACAGAATTATTGGCCTTTGTAACACTAGGAAAAAATTTGGCAGACAGACCTTATCACAAAGGGATTTTTGAATTAATCGAAAGTTTATCTTCTTCCAGTTATATTGCCTTATCCAATGCCAAATACTTTAAACAAGCAAATGAGCAAAAGCAATTATTGCAGAAAAAATTCGACCGCCTTATGTCACTTAACAGCCTTATGAAAAACATTAATAGTGCCAAAACCATTGAAGAATTATCTCAACTGACACTCAATACTTTAGAGATTTCTTTTGGTATGAAGACAGGATTATTTGCATTATATAATCCAAAAAAGAATGCTTTTGAAGTTTTAAACTCCATTAATATAGACAACTGTCCTTCCGAATTTTCTCTTTCAGAAGATTTAAGCTGCCTCCTCGAAGGTGAGAATTTTATACTCAACAGTAAAGATGAAATCCCTCTCTATCTTCCTGCTGAACTGTCTAATACCTTGAGTGACGCATCTGGTTCCCTATTTGTACCCATTGTCATTGAAAATGTTGAAAATGAATTACTTGGCGTTATAGGCGTATTTGATTTTGCTGAAAGCATTATTGCAGAATCTGAAAATGTTCTTACTGTAAATAGCATTGCTAATCATATCGCTCCAGTGTTATACCACTTACATCAATTAAAAGAGCAAGTAGAACTGTTATGCCCGAATTATGAGAATATATTCATTAAATCTTTAGAAAAATACATCGAAGAAGCTGAAGAATTGTTTATGAATTTAGAGGTTATTCATATCCATTATCCTAAATTTTCCTTTACTCCAATTCGATTATCCGATAAAGCTTTGGAAAAGTTTAGTAAAGTGTATACCCTCACCAACAGCGATCTGTTTATCATAGATTTTGATTCATATACGGAAGAAGACTTAAAAAATATTATTTCTACTGAATCTGAAGCAGAGATAACGATATACAAATATAAGAAAGATTTCACATCAGTGAATGAGTTTATGAAATGCTTTGCAAAATAATGACCTAGTTCACAAGGGGACCCTCTCCTTGCTGAACCAGGTCATTTGATTTTTAAATAAAACAAGCCTTACAAAAACACAAAAAACACACCTGTACAACGCAGGTGTGTTTACTTCATCTCAAAACCCAAAATGTCGTTTCCCTGCATTTTGACGCCCTAGCTCAAGCTAGGTGGGTGTTCTCATTAGAATTTCTGCCTTCCTCCGCCCAAAAGGGAATTAACTTGAGGCCCGACATCCATTCTAGAATATTGAACTCCCTATCAATATCTGTAGGTTCAAAATAGCAGGTTCGTCGATCATTCCAGGAAATGAGATCGCTTAATTTATGATAATTATATCATATCCATATGAAAAATCAAGTGCCTATAATATCCATTTTAATTTTAAACTATAAAATAATTAAATAATTTCTTCAATAAACAAATCCTTTTCTTCACTCATATCGATTAAAGTATTATCTACCCGAACAATGGGACGAGAAAGGTGATGGGAATTAATAAAAACAATTTCTCCTTCTTCTCCGGTAGATAGTCTCACCCAACAATTCAAATAATTATAAGCAATGTTTTTCAAAAATTCCAGCAGAAATCTTGTATCCAACTTACCATAAGACTCTTGCTCAAAAGATTCGATAACTCTGAAAGGGCAAAACTTTTCTCTGTAAGATCGATTTGAAGTCATTGCATCGTAAATATCTGCTATTGACACAATTTTGGCATACTCATTAATTTGCTCGCCTTTTGCGCCTAAAGGATAACCCGATCCGTCAAATTTTTCATGATGCATCAGTACTGCCATTTTTATATTCTTGTCGATATTTTGCTTCTCTACCATTCTGAAGCCATAAACTGTATGTTTTTTTATTTCTTCAAACTCTTCAGGGGTTAATTTCCCAGGCTTATTCAATATTGCAGGATCAATTTTCGTTTTTCCGATATCATGTATTAACCCAGCTACAGTAATATTCTTAAGATCTTCTCCACTTAACCCAACCCATTGACCAAATATATTGCATAAAAGAGAAACATTAATAGAATGAGTATAAGTATAGTCATCGACCATTCTCAAGTTATGAAGAAAAGCAAACAGATCTCTTTTAGATTCCATTGTTGCCATCATATCTTCACTTATTGAAAACAATTCAGATATATTAATACTTTTACCTTCTCCTATGTCAACAATATGATTATGCAATTGGTTTACACCGTGATTATAAGATTTTTCAAAAGCTTTAAAGGTTTTTAACTTTCTAATACTCTGGCTTTTAAGAACTTCATGTTCATTTTTCCTTGCATACTCAATAGAAAATTCTTCAACAATGTGGACATAATCTATTCCATACATATGAAGCTTAGCAATATTCTTATCATTTAATACTGTTCCACTGGTTAATAGCCTTAACCCTACAGAATTAAAAACATCTTCTCCTAAAATCATACCAGGCTTTAAATCACTAACAGATACAATTTGAACTAGCTTTTCAGACATATTAATCCCCCAATTATTATAGTTTAATCAATAGGAGTTTTTTTAAAAAGGAGTAAAAACTGCAACAGTATTGCTCCAAAAATGATGAATAAATCTGCTATATTAAATATAGGACATTTTTTAAAATTGAAGTAAAAAAAATCGACCACATACCCCTTTTTAATTCTATCAATTAAATTACCTGCTCCTCCTCCTGCTATGAATGCAATAGCAATTTTAGTTAAAGTAAAGCCTTTATTCTTGATGATTTTTAATAAATATATTATAGCAAATAAAATAGTGGGAGCTGTAACTATTTTTATAAATCCAGAATGATTTTCAAATAAATTCAACGCAGCTCCTTTATTTTTATGAAGTGTTAATCTCATTATATTATTTAATATCGGCCTGGATTCTCCAGATTTTAGATTTTTTTCTGCGAGCTTTTTTGTCCATTGGTCAAGGATTATTATACTTATAAAAATAATTAGAAAAATCATGGAATTTATCCTTTCTTTAATCGCTTTAATCTGAAAAAGTCTTCTCTTTCTTTTTCCTCCAATACTTCCTGGATATATTTTACCTGTTCTTTATACTTAGGAATTTGAATACTCTCTAAAGCATTGGCTCTTTTGCTGGTTTTCTTTATTTCTTTTGCTAATCTGTAAATTGAATTTTCAATCTCTGTAAGCTCATAGATTAAATATTTAACTTCATTAAACCTGATCACAGCAAAATCAAGGGCAGAATTCGTGCGATAAAAACCATAAGAAGGCTCTACATCCTTTTTTACATATTTAATTGAAGGAATTTCTACTCCCATTACACTTTTAAGTAGAATCTCAAACTCTTCATCTTTTGGAATAGACAGAGCAATTTCTTCAACATTTTGAATTCCCAGTGTGATGTTTACTACTTGAAGCGCCTTATAAGCTTCTTCAAAAATAGTATTGATTTTCCCTTGGATTTCTTGCGCTTTATCCATCAGTTCCATCATTTCACGAATGAGAACATTTCTTTTCTTATCTAATAACTCAAATCCTTTCTGTGAAAGCTCTAGAGCACTTTTTGCTTTTATTAAATTGGATTTGGTCGGTGCGACGAGTACTGCCATCAAAATCACCCTTTTATAAATGTTTTCGGGCGAACAGTGTTCGCCCCTTTAATTTATATAAAATTTTTCTATTAACTTCGGATTAAGTCTGTCAAGTTCTTCCTTCGGAAGAATAGAGATTAATTTCCATCCGAGATTAAGTGTATCTTCTATAGAACGGTTTTCATCCATGCTTTGACTTAAGAATTCCTCTTCAAATCTTTGCCCAAACTCCAGATACTTTTTATCTATCTCTGACAAATCGTCTTCTCCGATAATTTGTGCCAACGCTCTGATATCCTGAACTTTTGAATAGGATGAGAATATTTGGTTTGCTAAATCTCCATGATCTTCTCTTGTATAGTCCTCACCAATTCCATCCTTCATAAGTCTGGACAAAGAAGGCAATACAGAAATAGGTGGATAAATATTACTTTGATACAGTTCTCTGCTTAATACAATTTGTCCTTCTGTAATATACCCCGTCAAGTCTGGAATGGGATGGGTAATATCATCATTCGGCATAGTCAGTATAGGAAGAAGTGTGATGGACCCTTCCGTTTCTTTTAACATGCCAGCCCTTTCATATATTGTAGCCAGGTCACTGTACAAATATCCAGGATACCCTTTTCTGCTGGGTACTTCCTCCCTTGCAGCTGAAAGTTCACGCAATGCCTCACAATAACTTGTCATGTCTGTCAAAATGACAAGAATATGCATACCACATTCAAAAGCCAAATATTCTGCTGCCGTTAAAGCACATCTGGGAGTAGAAATTCTCTCAATGATCGGATCATCTGCTAAGTTGAGATACATTACTACCCGCTCTAATACTCCTGATTCTTTAAAACTTCTGATGAAATAATCCGCATCATCATGACGAACCCCCATAGCACCAAATACAATAGCAAAATTTCCATCTTCCGCTCCTCTGATTTTTGCCTGCTTTACAATTTGAACAGCCAATTCATTATGGGGTAGTCCATTCCCGGAAAAAATAGGAAGTTTCTGCCCCCTGATCAGGGTCATTAAGGCATCTATTGCAGATATTCCTGTATTGATATAATCTCTCGGGTATTGTCTTGAAACTGGATTGATCGGCCTTCCATTTATATTGTAACGTTTATCAGAATAAATCGGAAAATCAGAGTCAATCGGATTACCCACTCCATTAAAAGTTCTCCCCAAAATATCCTTTGATAAAGGAATTTCCAATGGAGTTCCTGTAAACCTTACAGAAGTATTTTGGGTGGATAAGCCTGATGTTCCTTCGAAGACCTGAGCTACGATTTTATCATTATCAATTTTTACAACCTTACCTTTTCTATGGGTCTTACCATCTACTGTAATATCTATTATTTCTCCATAGGCAACATCTTCAACTTTTGAAAGTATAATCAGAGGACCTTCTATTTTATTCAAGCTAAGAAATTCTTTCCTCACATTATCCTCCTTTCCGCCAACTTCCGGCAAAGGTTTTCAATTCATCGTTAATATACATTTAGTCTTTATATTTGCTTTCTAATTGCTCATAATACTGATCAATTTTTTCTATAACATCATCAATTAAATCTATTTGATCATTGGGTACACTATATTTTATTTTAATGACTTCATCAAACAGTCTTTCTTTTCTTATTTGCGAAATTGGTATGCCTGACTTAACACATTTGTATGCGCGATCATATAAATGATTTATTGTCTTTATCATTTTGTACTGTTTTGCCAGTTCAACATATGTATCCTCCGGATGCAAAGCATTTTGCTGAAGAAAGCCTTTCTTAAGTACTTTTGCAATCTCAAGGATCAGTCTTTGATCGTCAGGAAGTACATCTTCACCTACCAGTTGTACAATTTCCATAAGCTTATTTTCTTCTTGTAAAATTTTTAACATTTTTGCTCTAAGTTCTATAATATCTTCACCGACATTCTCACGGTACCATTCCTCTAACATCTTTATGTAACCACTGTAACTGGTTAAATAGTTTATGGCCGGATAATGTCTTGCATATGCCAGCTTTTTATCCAGAGCCAAAAATGCGTTAACAAATCGCTTTGTATTTTCTGTTACCGGCTCAGAAAAATCTCCCCCTGGAGGAGATACAGCCCCTATAATCGTTACGGAAGCTTCTTCGCCATTAAACGTTTCAACCATCCCAGCCCGTTCATAGAATTCTGCTAGCCTTGAAGGAAGGTATGCTGGATATCCTTCTTCTGCTGGCATTTCTTCCAATCTTCCAGCTATTTCTCTTAAAGCTTCAGCCCATCTGGAAGTTGAATCTGCCATAATAGCAACATCATACCCCATATCTCTATAGTATTCAGCCATGGTAATTCCTGTATAAATACTGGCTTCTCTGGCTGCCACAGGCATATTGGAAGTATTGGCTATGAGAATTGTTCTTTCCATAATGGGTTTTCCAGTCCTTGGGTCAATGAGCTCTGGAAATTCCTCCAAAACAGCAGTCATTTCATTGCCCCGTTCGCCACATCCTATATACACAATGATATCAGCATCGGACCATTTGGCAAGCTGATGCTGAGTAACTGTCTTTCCTGTTCCAAATCCTCCGGGTACGGCAGCCGTACCTCCTTTTGCAATAGGAAAAAATATATCCAACACCCTTTGACCTGTCCTTAAAAGTTGTTTAATTGGTATTCTTCTGGCTGAAGGTCTTGGAGTTCTTACCGGCCACTCCTGAACCATTGTTAATTCATGGATTTTTCCATCATCATCTTCTAAAACGATTAAGCATTCCCGAATGGAATACGATCCATTTTCCTTCGCGGAAATCACTTTTCCACTTATGTTCGGAGGCACCATAATTTTATGGGTGATTACAAGGGTTTCTGGTACTTCTGCAAATACCTGACCTTGCTTTAAATAATCACCTTCTTTTACTAACATTTTTACATCCCATTTTTTCTCTTCGTCAATCGATAGAAGTCCTATACCTTCTGGAATAAAATTAGGAGAAATACTTTCTATAGTCTTTAAAGGCCTCTGAATTCCATCGAACATGTTTCCAATAAGTCCTGGCCCTAGTTTTACTGAAAGTGGCATTCCTGTGGAATTTATTTTCTCTCCGGCTTTTAGGCCTTCTGTTTCTTCATAAACCTGAATAGTCGCCTCATCTTTTTCTAAAGATATGATTTCTCCAATTAAACGTTTTTCTCCGATTGTAACCATTTCTCTTACTTTAAAAAAAGACATATTTTTAGCTTTTACTACAGGTCCATTGACAAGGGTTACAATTCCTTCTCTATCTGTTGTCAACCTATATCACCAACTTTTTCTAATTCTTCATACATTCTTTCCATAATAAAAGCTTTTTTATCCTCTAACAAAGAGGAAATAGAAGCATCATAGCGAATGGTTCCTTCCAAATTGGATACGATTATACCTCCGATCATCCCTTTGCTTCCTTCGAGATAGGAGATATTTTCTAAAGGAATGCCTCTGGCCATAGCTGCCTGTTGTATATAGTCCTGAAAAATTTTACGATCACGTTCCAATATTTCGATACGTAATCCTTTAATATCAGTCAATTCATTTAAAATAGCTTCAAAATTTTTTTTAAAAAACAAAACGTAAGCATCAGTACGAATAAACTCTTTTGCCTTATTTTTTTGCTCTTCAATTAAAAGCTCAAGCAGCTCTTCTTTTTTGGACAGTAATTTTTGCTTTGCTTCCATCTTAACTTTACTAAGCATTTCACTTTTCTTCTGTTCAATTTTTCTATCCATGTTTGAAGTGATCTGCTTAGATTTTTCAATGAGCTCTTTTCTGTATTCTTCAATCAATCTTGCATTTTTTTCTTCGATTTCTTTTATCTTTTTTTCGGATTCATTTAGTATGTCCTGATATACCAGTTTAGAAAATAAACTTAATTTCTCTTCTATGGTAACCATTTCGCTCACCTCATATGCCTATCCCAATGGATTCTTTAATATAACTCATAATTCTGTTATCGTTGTTTCTAAATCCATGGCGGTCGGGTATTTCGATCACAAGAGGATAATTGGGTTTCATTTTTAATTCCATGAGCTTTTCTTTTGCAATTTCCATGATTAATTCAGTAACAATAAGTATACCTATTTCTTTATCTTGCAACACTTTATCGATTTCTTTCAATATTTCATCTTTCTCATGAACAACAACCCCGCTGATTCCTGCAAGGCGCATGCCAACCCAAGTATCATGATTATCACTTATTACAAATGATTTCATATTATAACCTTCCTAAAATCATAATAGATATGATCAAACCATAAATTGCAATACCTTCTGCCAATCCAACAAAAATAAGAGTTTTCCCAAGAATTTTGGGATCTTCAGAAACAGCACCTAAAGCAGAAGAACCAACAGCACCTACTGCATAACCTGCTCCTATAGTAGCCATACCGGTACTTAGGGCAGCAGCAATGAATCCAAGACCAGACCCTGAATTAGCTCCCGATGCAGCAGCAGTTTCGGCAGCCATTATAATGTCCGGAACGAGCATTGTAATCGCCCCCAATAATACAGCAGCAAAAGATCCTGCACTAATACCAATAGATTTTTTCAATTGACTTTTTGATGTTTCCTTCTTCTTAAAATAGTCTATGCATCCTAAAATAACCGTAATTCCTGCAATAATACCTGCAATAATTAATAATAAATTCATGTTATCCCTCCTAAAAATTAATCGATAAATTGAATAGGTTTAAATTCAACACCTTCACCTTTGAAATATTTGCCAAATAATTCGTAATATTGAAGACGTAAGCCTTGAATAAATACAATTAACCCTTCCAGTCCTATAATAATGATATTGCCAATGATCATTATTATAATTCCGGCTACCCCTCCATTAGCCATTTCAGCCATTGTTTTAAATGCTAAAAACAATCCAACATGATTCAGAGCAAAAGCCCCCACTCTGATAAAAGAAATTGTATTACTTGCAAGGCTTAAAATAGTCTCTACAATATCAAATCCACTTTCTACATAGTAGCTTGAAACTTCTTCATGATAAAGTGGCAGTTTATTTTGAAGTTTATTGGCCAATGGTTCTCTGATGACCATAAGAATCATAGATATAACTATTAATGTAATCAATATCCCTCTTGGGATAATAATTGGAGCAAAGGCAATATCATAAACTATTAAAAGTAAGGCAATATAAAATACAAGACCAGCTAAACCGTTTCTTCCAAACAATCCATCCTGTATATTACCTTCTTTTAAGCAATTGATCATGCTGTATCCATATCCAAATAGAAGTAAAATCACTCCAAGAACAACTGCAGAAATAAGTATCAGATTCATATTTTCCATAGGATTTATAATAAGTTTTGTCATAATGCTTTCAGAGCCAAATACACTACGGACTATATGCGGAATCCATTCTTCATTTCCAAAGATACTTCCGTAGAAAAAGCCAAATATCGCAGAACTCATTCCAAGTTTCATAGCGATAGGACCAAAGAAAGAATCTTTTTGCTTCTTCGACAGAATGTATCCAGCAAGTACAAAAATCAGTCCTTGCCCCACATCTCCAAACATCGCTCCAAATGTAAGTAAATAAGTAATGGTTAAAAACACTGTAGGATCCAACTCCGTATAACTTGGTGTTCCATACATTTTAACCAAATTCTCAAAGGGTTGAAACCATTTGTGATTTTTTAATTTGGTAGGGGGCATAATGCTTTTCCCTATTTCATTAATATCTTTAAACACTATCATGAACTTATTACTTACAGTCGATATTTGAGTTGTAATCTTCTCTTTTTGGCTTTCCGGAACCCAACCGGATAAAATAAACACACTATTGCCTCTTTCTATGTTTTCTTTAATATTACTTATTTTTTGCGTCATTTTAACTCTGGTAATTGCTTGGCAAATGAAATCCTGGTAAGTATCTTTCATTTCCCTTATTTTTTGATAGAGCTCATTAAGCTTATTTTGTTCCTGTCTTAAAATCTTTTCTATCTGTTCATTCATTTCTATAGGAGTTCCCCTTAACTCCTCTGGAATTTTAACCTCTTCAAAATTAACAGATTTTAAAATCCTTTCTGTTTCCATTTCGAATTTTTGAGGATAAATGATTAAAAAAACTTCTAGTCCGTCGCCTGTCCCAATAGCTTTGGCAATTGCCGTAATGTTTTCATAATTTTTAGCTATTTCCAATTTATCTTCATGGGATATCTTTCCTATTTTATAATTAAAAAAATGGAGTTTTCCCAATCCACTGAAGTCAATATTTTTATCTAAAATATATTTTATGCTTTCCCTGAAAGCCTGATATTTCTTTATAGTTTCCTTTGTTTTCAGGATTTCTTCATAAATTGGGCTAACTTTATGATACATCTCGTCGATACTGTTTTTGCAGGAACCGTATTCAAAGGAACTTTCAAGAAAAGCCTGATCCACTTTAGGCTTAATATCCAAAGCCTTTGATATATATTCAATCCTGCTTAATACTTCGGAATAATTTTCATCATTGGGACCTCTCGTGTTGACCTCTCCATTTTCTCTCATTTCATTTAAACTTTCTTCCAAAACATGGAGAGCAAAATGACTTTCATAAAGTTCACTCAAATCAGTTTGTAAATGTACATTTCCCATTAAAATAATCTGCTCCAGTATTTTATCTTCATCTTCCAGAGCACCGACTAAATTCATCATGACCATTTTTTCTACAGCCATAGTACTGCCCCCGTTTCATTCTTATCCCTTTCTAATCAAATATCGTTTTGAAAGCTCTTTATCTAAATTATATCTGATACATTCAATAATGGATATTATATCCTTTGCTTCATATTTCAAGAAGTAAATATATGAAATGCACTCCATTATATTCATGGAATTTTGCTTTCGTCTCATCCCGTAGAGATTGAATAAATATCTTTCGATTCTTCTTTCAATAAAAACATCCTGATCGTTTGGAAAAATAAACTTATATTGTGTTTGCTTTATTTTTTCTATAAACGCTTCTATATTTTTAGAATAAACCAATTCTTTTAACTTTAAATAATTTAATTTATATCCATTAGAAATACAATAAATAAGTATTTCCTCAGGAGAAATACTATAGTTCTTCATCGCCCTATAAATCCACTGGATATTAATTAAATCTATATTTGTTCCGATACTTTCTTTCACCAGCTGCTGATCTTCCTTTGATAATTTATTTGCTTTTTCAATTAAAATTCCATAAAACATCGTTTCTAATTTCATTTCAATATGAAATACTCTTTTGGTAATATCCTCATCGGTAATGGTTTTTAAGGGATGATAGTAAATAGTATGTTTTAAATTCTCCAGAAACTGTTCAACATTTTTTGATTGAAGCAACTGATCATAATCCAGGTGACTGTATTTTTCTGAATGAACAAGACTGTCTTTTATTTTTGTAATATCTTCGTTTCTGCTGATCATTCTAAGAATCAGTTTTAAATCTTCTATTTCATATTCTATTAAAAGACTTAAAAAAAACTGCCTATAATCTCCTTGGAAATAAGATAGGATCGCTTCTATCTGATGAACAATATTTTTGATCAGTTCTATTTCCAGATCTCCTCTATGAACATCTGATGGATCAAAATTTCTTAACACCTCTTTATAGCCTGGATGCTCTTTGAGATATCTTGTAATCTCACCAACAGAATTTTTAGAAAGTAAAATACGAAAATCCTCGTCAGTCAAGAATTTTCGTTTTTTTACTCTAAGTTTTGTATTAACTGCGGCAAAGCCAGTAACATTCCCCATTTATAAACATCTCCTAAGAAAGCTCAAAAATTTCTTTAAACAAGGACTCTGATAATTTTTCATGAATAACATTAAATTGGGCTTCTAATTTTTTGATTTCCTGATCTCCTTGTTCTTTAATTTCATTGATTACTTTAGTAAATTTAGCCATCTCTTCCTCATATTTTTTTTCTGCTTCTTCTTTAGCTTTTTGCATAATTTCTTTTTCCATATCAGCATAAACTTCTTTAAGCTTTCTTTCATTCTCTTTTATTCTCTTTTCAGTGGCTAGCTTCTGTTCAAATGCTCTATTATCAATCTCAATGATTTTCTTGATCATATCTTCCATAGGGTCATCTCCCATAATTCATTACATATTTTCAATATATTCTTTACAATTTTGTGCATTATTCTACTCCTTTTTTTTTATAAATTCAAGTAGAAAATAAATTAAAAAACAGCAGGCTAATTACCCCGGAAATTGCCGGAGTTCCAAACCATCCGAATAAAATGTTGCGAATCGCTTTAATGCTAATAGTATTTACTCCTTTTACTAATCCAATGCCAATAACTGACCCCACAATAGCATGAGAAGCAGATACGGGAATACCAATTTGTGTATAAATATACACTACAATCGCTCCCGTAAATACGGAAATAAGTCCTGAAACAGGAGAAAGTGTAACCAAACTTTCGCCTACCGTTTTCATAACTCCCTTGCTATATGTAAGTACTCCAAGAGCTATCGTTAAACCTCCGATGAATACAGCCTGCTTAGTAGTAAGCAAATTGATTTTTCCGGCATAAACAGAAGTTACATTGGCTACATTATTACCACCTAAAGAATACGCTGAAAAAATCCCAGAAATGTAATACCCTGCTTTAATAATTTGATCATATATTACATAATCTTTTATTCTTTTTTCTATAAACAGTTCAAAGCTCTTATATAAAATAAAGGCAATGATAATCGCTCCAAAGGGCGTTAAAAACCATGCATAAAAAAACTTGAACAACTCTGAAAAATCTGCCTTCCCTTCTAAAAGAGCTCCTCCAATAATAGCCCCTATCACGGCCTGGGACGTAGATACCGGTAAATGAATGACAGTCATTAATGTGATTGTAATGGCGGCTGCCAACATAACTAAAAATGCTTTCATTGGAGTATTAATGCCACTGTTGTAAGAATAATCACTTATTTTGTGTACTCCTTTGCTTCCTTCCAAACAAGCGCCAAGAATTACGAATACTGCGGTAAGTATAATTGCCGTTCTATATTTTACTATTCTTGTAGAAACTGCAGCAGCAAAGCAATTGGCTGCACCATTGCTTCCTAATGCCCAGCCTAAAATGGCTCCAGAAATGACTGAAGGTGATATCATAATAATCATACCTTTCTTAATACCATAATCATTTCCAGCATATCTGAAATATCTTCTCCAATATCGGATAACTCTGCAATATCAGATATGATCGCTTTAATTTGATTTTTCTTTGCCAATTCTATATCCATATTAAATAACGTACGTATTGCATTATATTCAATCTCATCAATTTCTGATTCCAGCTTTACGATATCAGCAAGCTGGTTATGGTACTCTTCTCCCTGATAAAATTGGCCAAAGATCTTATTAATTAATTCCTGTAAATATTGAAGCTGCAGTTTTGTTTTTAAATTAATTTCTTTGACAGCAGGCTTTAGTTCATCAAAAAACTCAATATTTTGAAGATAAATTTGCTTGATAATTTCTTCACATTTATTAGCAATATCATCCATCTTTTTTATAATATTTAATATTTCTCTTCTTGATTCAGGCAAAAGTACTCCTTTTAAAAGGGAGTGAATGATTTCGTGGCGAATGTGATCTGCCTCAGTTTCAGCTTCTCCTACTTCCTTAGCCATTCTTTCTATTTCAAAGCCCGTGCCTTTTTCATTAAGTACTTCCAATGCCTCAATAAATAACTGGTTACAATAAATTACTGCTTCTATATGCTGATTCATAAGCTCCAAAACTTTTTTTTCCTTTTTAAACAATGGCATTTCTCTCACCTCTTTTACATAAATTTTAATGATTTGACATATTAATAATATTACCTTAATTATTACTTATTCACTATAGCATAAAAAAATATTATGGAAAAGTACTGCCAAAGATGTTGTAATCCGTAACATTAAACATTATAATAATATGGAATAATTTCTCTGATGCATCGTTTTCATCATCAGACGATTAAATTTTTGAAAGGTGGAATAATAAAATGGCATTAGTAACAACAAAAGAAATGTTCCAGAAGGCATACGAAGGAAAATATGCAATTGGTGCTTTTAACATCAACAACATGGAAATCATTCAGGCAATCACCCGAGCTGCAGGAAGATTAGGATCCCCTGTAATCCTTCAAGTTTCCAAAAGTGCTCTGAAATACGCAGGCCCAGGATATTTAAGAAGAATGGTTGAGGCTGCAATCGAAGAAACTGGAATCGATGTTGCTCTTCACTTGGACCATGGTCCTGATTTAGAAACAGTAAAAGAAGTAATTGAAGCTGGATTTACCTCTGTTATGTTTGACGGTTCTCATTACGACTATGAAACCAATGTGGCAAAAACAAAAGAAGTAGTTGATTATGCCCATGCAAGAGGAGTTGTAGTAGAAGCTGAATTAGGTAAACTTGCAGGTGTTGAAGATGAAGTTAAAGTATCTGCTGCTGATGCTACATACACCGATCCTGACCAAGCTGTTGATTTCGTAAAAAGAACAGGCGTTGATTCTTTAGCAGTTGCTATTGGTACAAGCCATGGTGCATATAAATTTAAAGGTGAAGCTAAGTTGGATTTTGATCGTTTGGCAACTATTACTGCCAAATTAGAAGCTGCTGGCATTCATAATTTCCCAATCGTATTACATGGTGCTTCTTCTGTTGATCCAGAATCTGTTGCGCTTTGTAATAAATATGGCGGAGACATTAAAGGCGCTGCCGGAGTTCCAAATGAAATGTTAAGAAAAGCAGCTTCTATGGCAGTATGTAAAATTAATATGGATACAGACATCAGACTTGCTATGACAGCTGCTATCCGTGAAGTATTTGGGGAACAGCCAGCTGAATTCGATCCAAGAAAATATCTTGGCGCTGCTAGAGATAGAATTGAAAAATTAGTAGAAGATAAAATTAAAAACGTTTTAGGATCTAATACAAAATAATAAAAGCCACCTAAGGTGGCTTTTATTATTTACAAATATTTTGGAATAGTTACTTTCCACAACACTTTTTATACTTTAATCCACTACCGCATGGACAGGGTTCATTTCGTCCAACTTTTTTAGGTTTTACAACAATCTTGGATTGTTTATAGTCTTTTGTGATTTCTTCTCTTCTTTCCTCTGTTAAAATATTCTCCCATGCCGGAAGAGTATATAACCATTCTGCTTGAGCATCCAACATGTTCCAATATAATTTTTCATAATCGATATCAAGCGTTACATGGGTATCTTCAGTTAATTCTTCCAGATTGATTTCTTCTTTTAAGCTGGTATTAATCCCATCTATGAAACCTGCAAATTCAGGAGCGGACATACCGAATTTCTTAGCCAACTCACTGCAAGTTCCACTTACTGTTTGAGTATGATCCGCCAAAATCTGTTCATAGACTTCTTTCTCTTTTTGAAGATATTCTTCAATAAATTTGTTGTAGTCTACTTTCTTACTTCTGCCTTGTTCTTCGATCATTTTTTCCCATTGTTGATACAAATTCATTTGTCTTACTCCTTTTCTTCTAAAACTTTCAGTCTATTTTTCTTTAATATAAGATGAGACAATCTCCCCATAGTATAACACATGATAATCATGATTGGAATAACATTTTTCATCAATTATTTGATCTAATGTTGCAGGTTCCATTGCCTGCTTATATACAACCTTACATTCGTAAAAAAGGTCACATTCTCCAATAACAGGTGTATCCACTTCTCTTCCTTTTACTGCAGAAAGTCCACATTCTTTAAATTTATCAACATCTCTTCCCGACTTCGTTCCGCAGTATCCTAATTCCTTTTTGAGCTGACCATTAAGTGGAATACTGATGGTAAATTCATCGCTGTGATTGATAAAATCATATGTATACCTGGAATAACGCACTGCAACAGTAATAATAGGCTTACTCCAGATCACTCCTATATTACCCCATCCAATTGTCATAGTATTGATTTTTTCACCATCTTTTACTGTCAGAAAGACTCCTTTAGGTAACTGTTCCAAAAATTCTTTAGTATATTCATTGTAATGAATATCTTTAAACATAGTATACCCTCCCAAAATTTTTATAAATTTAACATTATTTAATATAACATATTCAAAGCCTGAATACAAAATACTAAACATATATAATGTAAAAGGATTTATTGCTGCCCTAACATATAATCAATAAATTGCTGTGCAGTTCTTCCTGAACGACCGTTATGCCACATTTCCCATTGAAGGGCCTTTCGTTGCAGTTCCTCCGGAGGCATATCAATACCATGCTTTTTTGCTAATCCTTCTACAATTTCCAAATATTCTTTTTGATTTGGTGATGTATAGGTTAAAGTAATTCCAAATCGATCGGCCAATGAAATTTTTTCTTGAATAGAATCTGAAATATGTACTTCTCCATCAGAATTTTGCCTGTCATTCCAGGTTTCTTTAATCAAATGCCTTCGGTTGGAGGTAGCATAGATCAGTACATTATCAGGTTTTTTCTCTATTCCCCCTTCTATAGCTGCTTTCATGTATTTATATTCCGTTTCAAATTCTTCAAAAGACAAATCATCCATAAAAATAATGAAATATCTGTTCCTGTCTTTAATTTGCGATATGATCTTATTAAAATCAATCAACTGATGCTTTGACAGTTCTATTAATCTGAGACCTCTATGGGCATACTCATTTAAAAGTGCTTTAACAGAAGACGATTTTCCTGTCCCTCTGTCTCCAAACAGTAGAATATTATTTGCTTTTTTTCCTTGTAAAAAAGCCTCGGTATTCTCAATCAAGGTTTTCTTTTGATCTTCATAGCCAATTAAATCTTCCAGTCTTACGGAATCAGGTTTTTCTATTCCCTTTAATCCATTATCCCATCTGAAAGCTTGGTATTTCCCCATTATTCCACAGCCATTTTTATAATAGTAGTCAGCGAGTTTAAAGATTTCGTCATCAATATTGATCTTTTTTTCTTCCTTCGTACTTAAAAAAGTTAAAGGCTCTATTCCAATCTTGGATGCAATTACATCCCAATCTAAGCAGGAAAAATCATTTAAAATTATCAAATCTCTTTTTAAGGCTTCCTTAATAGTTGAATCAGTACAATGATTGCTCTTTTCGCAGGAAAGGCTAAAAATATTTTCATCCTGAAGAATCAAATGCTTAATATAATTTTCCCACAAAGCATCTTTTACATTTTCTTCAAATCCAAATTTAAGCAGCGATGCAGCTATTTCAGAATACTGATTCTGTAAGGAACAATGGTCTTTCTCGCCGGATTGATCCAGTTCTTTAAGAAAATTTAACACCTTTTGCACCAAGTCATCTTTTAACAGATTTCTGTATATGAGTAGTCTGTTTAACAATTCGATTCCCCCATTTTTTAAAAAGCTGCCTGTAGCTTTCAGCTCTAAAACTGAAAGCTATAATAGGCAGCTTAAGAAATCTTAATATATTTAAACCATCTTGATAAAACAAAAATCATAATGGAATGAAGCGGTATGATCACAAACCCGGCTAATATTCTTCCCGGTAAAAAGGCTAAAAATCCTTTTTCATAGGTGATTGCCAGAAAAAAAGTATTTAAGCCTAAAGAAAGAATAAAGTATGCGACTGTAACTACAAATAATATCTTATCAAAAGAATACAAGCTGTCTTCAGTTTTAATGATTCTGCCAAGCACAACAGGAAGCATGATAAATGCCAATGCAATAACACAATAAAGCATCATGAGCATTTTAGGTAATTCTGCATCCTGTGACATAAAAACGAACAGAATTCCTATTGTTAAAAGAATACTGAAAGCAATGTTCGCAATGTGAAAATTAAACTTGATATTTTTTGATTGAATCAACCAGTAAATCAGTCCAGGAATCACTCCTCTTAAAATAGCAGTGATCGTAAGTCCTGGAATATAAGGTCCTCCCATTGGATTAAGCATAAATCCCAAGGTGTCACTTACTCCTCCGGTTAATCCTCCGGCAATAGGTCCAAAAAGAATACCTGAAATGATTACAGGTATATCACCAAATCCAATACGAAGAGCCGGAAGTCCTGCCAATGGAATCGTGTATGAAAATACTCTTGTAAGCACGATGCTGATTGACGCCAACAATCCACATGCAACCAAAACTCTAGTAGTAAATCTTTTTTTCGTCTTCAACATTTTCCCTCCTTTCCTTAGTATGATGACATTTCCGCTCACCATACTCTCACCATACTAAAGAAAGAAGTACTTTAATGGCAGCGGAAGCGATAAAGTACCGCAGCTAAATAGCTTTCGTTTAAGGGCAACTTCCCATCCCTTAACACTTAACGCACTTTACCTACTCTGTCATTTTATATGACATTCTATAACATTCTTCATTCTTGCGCAAGAGTTTTTTAGATAAATTTCGTTAAACCCATTGACTTTATATTAAAAATATGTATATAATAAACCGTTTCATTTGTTTAGCAACTCTAAACAAAAAGTTTAGTTAATCAAAACAAGAATAGGGTGCTTTTGTTATGAATATAGGTGAAAAAATTAAATTGCTAAGAGTTACCAATGGTCTCACACAGGAAGAATTGGCAAATCGTTGTGAATTAACCAAAGGATTTATTTCTCAACTGGAAAGAGATCTTACATCTCCTTCAATTGCGACATTAGTAGATATTCTGGAATGTTTGGGAACGAACTTAAAAGATTTTTTCAATGAAAGCATCGAAGAAAAAATTGTATTTGAAAAAGAAGACACCTTTATTCAGGAAGATCTTGAAAATAAGAATGAAATTCATTGGATCGTTCCTAATGCTCAAAAAAATCTCATGGAACCGATTATGATCGTTTTAGAACCTGAAGGACAATCAAGTCCTCAAGATCCCCATGAGGGAGAAGAATTTGGGTACGTGTTGTCGGGAACTATTTTTGTGCATATTGGGAATAAAAAATATAAAGCTAAAAAGGGAGAATCTTTTTATTTCAAGCCTTCTATGACCCATTATATATCCAACGCAGGTAATTCAAAGGCAAAAGTTTTATGGCTCTGTACACCACCAAGTTTCTAATTTAATTATTATAAAAAGGAGGAAATGGAAATGTCAGAAAATATTATCGAACTTGTAGATGTTTCTAAAAGCTATGGTTCTACAGAAGTTCTGAAAAACATCAACTTATACATCAGAAGAAATGAATTCTTAACTCTACTCGGTCCAAGTGGATGTGGCAAAACGACAACTTTAAGACTCATCGGAGGCTTTGAACAACCTACAAAAGGAAATATTTTGTTTGAAGGAAAAAATATCAATTCCCTTCCTCCTTATAAACGAAGAGTAAATACAGTATTCCAGAAATATGCACTATTTTCTCATATGACTGTAGAAGAAAATATTGCTTTTGGATTAAAAATAAAAAAACTTGATCCTAAAGTAATCAAAGAAAAAGTTCATAATATCTTAAACCTCGTTAACTTATCGGGTTATGAAAAGAGATCCATCGATTCTTTAAGCGGAGGTCAGCAACAAAGAATTGCTATTGCAAGAGCACTTGTCAATGAACCCGACGTACTTTTACTTGACGAACCTCTTGGGGCCCTGGATTTAAAATTAAGACAGGACATGCAGGTTGAGTTAAAAAGAATGCAAAAGCAACTGGGAATCACATTTATATATGTGACCCATGACCAGGAAGAAGCTTTAACCATGTCGGATACCATAGTGGTTATGAAAGATGGGGTTATTCAGCAAATTGGTACGCCTGAAGATATATACAATGAACCTAAAAACGCCTTTGTTGCAGATTTTATTGGTGAAAGTAATATTATACCCGGTTTAATGAAAAAAGATTATCTCGTTGAGTTTGCCAATACAACTTTTGAATGTGTTGACAAAGGTTTTGGCACTAATCAGCCAGTAGATGTAGTGATCCGACCGGAAGATATCGAAGTAGGTGACGAAAACACCGGAATGCTTCAAGGAGTAGTAGAATCTGTAACTTTTAAAGGTGTTCATTATGAAATGATGATCAAAACAGATACATTTAGCTGGATGGTTCACAGTACTTCAATGCGTCCTCCAAAATCTCAAGTAGGACTTACGATATTGCCTTATAATATCCACATAATGAAAAAGGCGGTGGACTAATGAAAAAGAAATGGATTTCTTATTCATATGTTTTGTGGATGACTGTTTTCATCGTTGTTCCATTAGTTCTTGTGCTGTTCTTCAGCTTCATGAGTTCTACCGATGGAGATTTTTCATTCACCCTGGAACATTACCGCCGTTTCATGGATTTTAAGGAACCTTACATTAAAGTATTATGGCGTTCTGTTTTACTTGCGGGAATCAGTACAATTATTTGCCTTGTATTAGGTTATCCTGTAGCTATGATTCTGGCCAGTAAAAAAATGAGCAAGAAAAGTTTCCTTATGTTTTTATTCGTTCTTCCCATGTGGATGAATTTTCTGCTCAGAACATACGCCTGGATGACCTTATTAGAAAAAAATGGGTTTATCAATATGATTTTATCCTTCTTCAATATCGGCCCTCTTCAACTGCTTTATAATGAAGGGGCAGTGATATTGGGTATGGTATATAATTTTCTGCCTTTTATGGTACTTCCCATTTATTCAGTATTGAGAAAAATCGATCATAGTGTTATTGAAGCTGCTGAAGATTTAGGTGCTGATCAATTCACTGTATTTAGAAAAATCATTTTCCCCTTAAGTTTGCCTGGGGTTTTTTCAGGTATATCCATGGTATTTATGCCTGCCGTAACAACTTTTGTAATCTCAAGGCTTCTTGGCGGGGGGCAATTTATGCTGATTGGAAACCTTATAGAACGTCAATTCCTTTTAGCTGGAGACTGGAATTTCGGCTCAGCAGTGTCCATTGTCATGATGCTTATTATTCTTATCAGCATGGCAGTTATGTCAAAATATGATAAAGAGCATGAGGGGGGCGGATTATGGTAAAAGATATATTTAATCGAATCTATTTATTTTTAATATTTGTATTTTTGTACGCCCCTATTGCTGTATTGATTATTTTTTCATTCAATAATTCAAAATCCAGAGCCAACTGGAATGGATTCACACTGAAATGGTATTTACAGTTGTTTAAAGATCCAGATATTAAAAAAGCTCTATATTATACAGTAATTATTGCTATAATTTCTTCTATTATTTCAACCATCATAGGGACAGCAGCGGCAATAGGTATACACAATATGTCCAAATGGAAAAAAACCTTAGTAATGAATATTACCTATCTGCCAATTCTTAATCCAGATATTGTTACCGGAATATCTCTTATGATTTTATTTATATTTTTTAAAGTGCGATTAGGATTTGTTTCGATGCTTTTAGCACATATTACATTTAACATCCCTTATGTAATTTTATCGGTAATGCCAAAGCTAAAGCAGCTGAACAAACATCTGTATGAAGCTGCCCTGGATTTGGGCGCTACGCCGGCTTATGCATTTTTTAAAGTAATTATTCCAGAAATTATGCCGGGGATTATTACAGGAGCTCTGCTCGCTTTCACATTATCTTTGGATGATTTTGTTATAAGCTTTTTTACCGCTGGTTCAGGGGTAACAAATTTATCCATAACCATTTATTCTATGGCAAGACGCGGAGTAAATCCAACAATCAATGCATTATCCACTTTAATGTTCCTTTGTGTTCTGATTCTACTCTTTATTGTTAACAAGAGAACATCAAAAGATGCTAATGAGTAAGGAGGAAAAAATCAATGAAAAAATGGAATTTAGCTGCTTTTTTGTTAATCCTTTTGACCGTTTTGGGGATCTCTGGATGCGGCCAACAAAATAAGGTTGTACTCAATGTTTACAATTGGGGCGATTATATTGATGAAAGTGTGATAGAAGATTTTGAAAAACAGTATAACATCAAAGTAAACTATGAAACCTTTGCTACGAATGAAGATATGTATGTTAAGATCAAATCGGGTGGAACGGATTATGATGTTATATTTCCTTCTGAATATATGATCGAAAAAATGATTAACGAAAACTTGCTCCAAAAACTGGATTTTAGCAACATTCCCAATTATGCTTTAATCGATGACCAGTTCAAAAACCTCGATTATGATCCAAATAACGAATACTCTGTTCCTTATATGTGGGGAACTGTAGGTATTCTCTATAACAAAACGATGGTAGATGATCCAGTGGATAGTTGGGACATTTTATGGAATGAAAAATATGCCGGACAAATCTTTATGCTGGACAGTCAAAGAGAGTCCATTGGAGTTGCCCTGCAGAAATTAGGTTATTCCTTAAACACAAGAGACGTTAATGAATTACAACAGGCAAAACAGGCATTGATTGAGCAAAAACCTCTTGTTCTGGCTTATGTTGGTGATGAAGTAAAAGATAAAATGATCGGTGGAGAAGCAGCCCTTGCTGTTGTTTGGTCCGGTGATGCAATTTATTGTAAAAGAGAAAATCCTGATTTAGAATATGTCATTCCTAAAGAAGGTTCTAATTATTGGTTTGACGCAATGGCCATTCCTGTAACCTCTAAACACAAAAAGGAAGCAGAGATGTTTATCAATTACCTTTGTGAAACAGAGGTCGCTTTAAAAAATACCGATTACATTGGATATTCCACTCCCCATGCCAAAGCAAAAGAAATGCTTTCTGAAGAGTTGAAAAATGACAGAGCTGCATATCCGCTTCCAGAAGATATTGCAAGATGCGAAGTCTATAAAGACTTAGGTGATTTTGTTACAGAATTCGATAAAGTATGGACTGAGATCATGGCTCAATAATAAATACCTCCAGGCAGAGTTGTCTTATAAATTCATATAAGATAATGAGTCTGGAGTTTTTTTATGACATTTTAAGAATCAGTGCCTTTTTTGAATAAAACATCATATACTATTAATGGAAATTAATAGTATAGAGAGGGGATGCCATGTTTAGACGATATCCTGCTACAATGGCGCGCCAATCGACCGGCAAGCTTGTTGTAGATGTTTTTACAAGGGGCCAAAACAAAACTCTTTCCCCTGTTCCCGATGCAACTGTAGTCATCCGTGAAAGATCAAATGGCACAAGGCAAAGACAGCCTGTAGAAGTACTTAGAACCAATGAATCCGGAAAAACAGAAACCATATCCCTCAGCAGCCCTCCCATGGAACTAACTCAGGAACCTCCTCAGGAGCAACCTTATTCAACTTATGATATTGAAATACAAGCACCCGGATATACCACATTATTAATAGAAGGTACTCAAATTTTTGCTGATACCACTGCAATCCAAAATGTAACCTTAGAGCCGGCAGGCGAAATGGAAAGACAATTGAATGAAATCTTTATCCAACCCCATACCCTTTGGGGATCCTATCCGCCTAAAATCCCGGAAGCCGAAATTAAACCAGAACCTCCGCCAACCGGCTTTATTGTATTGGATCAGCCGGTTATCCCCCAATATGTTATTGTGCATGCCGGAGTTCCCGATGACCCTTCAGCACCTAATTATTATGTAGGCTTTAAAGATTATATAAAAAATGTAGCTTCCAGCGAAATCTTCCCTACATGGCCTGAGAATACAATTCGCTCCAATGTTCTTGCGATTTTATCTTTCACTCTTAACCGAGTATTTACTGAATGGTACAGGGGAAAAGGAAAGAATTTTACAATTACCTCTTCTACTGCTTATGATCATGCATTCTTCTACGGAAGAAATATTTATGATTCAGTATCGGCCATTGTAGATGAATTGTTTGTAAATTACATTAAACGTCCCAACATCCGACAACCTCTTTTAACTCAATACTGTGACGGTGTAAAAGTAGAATGCCCTAACTGGATGACTCAATGGGGGTCCAAGAATTTAGGCGATCAAGGATTGGATGCTATAAGCATTCTTAGAAGTTTTTACGGTCAAGACATTTATCTTGATACAGCAGTCAAAGTGTCCGGTATTCCTTCTTCCTTCCCAGGATACAATCTGACCATAGGTTCCAGTGGTGCACCTGTCAGAACCATACAAGAACAGCTCAATGCCATCTCAAATAGCTTCCCGGCAATCCCCAAGGTAAGAGTGGACGGAAGTTATGGCCAGCAAACTGCCGATGCCGTCAAAAAATTTCAAGAAGTATTTAATATGCCCGTTAATGGAATAGTAGACCAGCCTACATGGTACAGAATATCCGATATATACGTTGGCGTTACAAGAATGGCTGAATTGGTATAAGAAAGAGTTTCGCTTGCGAAACTCTTTTCTGTTAATGTGACTTAAATCATATTAAATGCTTATACTATACCCTATAATACAAATATAAAGATTATGAGCCTGGAATATTTAAGGAGGAATTACAATGGATGCAATTACACTTCTAATGGAAGAACACAAGAATATTAAAAGAGCCTTAACCTGTATAAGAAAACTATGTATAGCCATTTTAAATGGTAAAGCAGTGGATACTACTCTATTCTATCAAATAATCGATTTTGTGAGAAATTATGCAGACAGGCATCACCATAGCAAAGAAGAAACCATACTTTTTAAGAAAATGTCTGACGAGTTGGGTGAAAGAATTGCTAATGGTCCTATTTATGGAATGCTTGCTGAACATGACCTTGGGAGATTATTCATGATGAATTTAGAAAATGCTCTAAAAGAAATTGAAAAAGACAATCTTGACGCCAGAGTGGATGTCATCGCCAATGCCATTGCCTATACCGATTTACTTCACCGACATATTCAGAAAGAAGATACTGCCATATATACCTTTGCCCAAAAGCAACTTTCTGATGAAGCCCTGTCTGAAGTGGAAGCAAAATGCAAAAAAGCTGAACAAGCGGCAAAAGAAAAAAATATTCAAAATAAATATCTCGAATTCTTAGATCATTTAGAAGAAATCACAGCCAATCTGTAAAAGTTATATAGAACTGCTCGTATTATATAGTCTAGTACAAAATTTAAAAATTTAACTGAATAAACACAAAAAAGAGCGATCATTCGCTCCTTTTATATTGTGCTGTATAATCCTTTTTCAAACAGATTTTTTACTTCGTTCATATCATTGGTTATACCTAAAATAAGCATAAGCTTTATTCTTGCCTTCTGTCCTGACATATTATCTCCAAGGATCACCCCTAAATCTCTTAACTCTTTTCCCCCTCCAGGATAACCGTATGAATCCAATACTCTGCCCTTCGGACATCTGGATACCAGTACCACTGGAATATTCTTCGAAATAGCATATTGTATACCTTCTACCATCTGAGGGGGTACGTTACCCCGTCCCATACCTTCAATCACAATGCCTTTCATACCGGAATCTACGCTGAATTTTATAAAAGAAGAATCCATTCCTGCTCCTGCTTTAATAAGAGCAATTCTAGGCTCAATAGTATCGGTCAAAATATGCTGTCTGCTTTTTCTCTTTCGATAATAAATTACTTTATCCTGGTCCACTATACCCAAGGGGCCAAAATCCATACTTTGAAAGGTATCCAAAGCCAAGGTATGGGTTTTTGTCACCTCGTCCGCTGAATTTACCTGATTATTCATGACAACCAATACGCCTTTGTTCATTGATTCGCTGGAACATACTGTACAAATGGAAGCTGCCAAGTTAGCAGGACCATCATAGCCAAGCTCAGAACTGTTTCTCATCGCCCCAGTTACGACCACGGGCTTTTGCTCATGTAAAATTAAATCCAGAAAATAAGCTGTTTCTTCCAAGCTATCCGTACCATGGGTAATAATTACTCCAGCGATATCTGGACGATCTATAAACTCTTTTGTAATTTTTGATAATTCCAGCATCATTTCAGGAGTGATATGAGGTCCCGGATAATTCCCATATACAAATGGTTCAATATGAGCCATTTTTTCAATACCAGTTACCTTTGCCAAAATTTCTTCACCGGATAGAGCGGGAATGGCTGCCTTTAACCGCTCATCCGCTTTCATGGATATCGTTCCGCCAGTAAAAATTACAGCTACTTTTTTCAATTTCTCACCTCATTGTAGAATAATCTAGAATTGTAGCATATTATGTATGATTTTATTATACTTCTTTATATAAAGATATATCAATTAAAAAAATTAAATTGTTGATTCTGAAGACTGGTATAATTTACTTTTTATCTTTTTATGCTATAATAGTATATGTAATTAACTATCTACAATTTAAGAGGGGGTAATAAGAATGAAATCACTAAAAGGCACCAGAACGGCTGAAAACTTACTTAAATCTTTTGCTGGAGAATCTCAGGCAAGAAACCGTTATACATATTATGCATCTGTTGCGAAAAAAGAAGGTTATGTGCAAATTGCAAATATCTTTACTGAAACTGCTGACAACGAAAAAGAACACGCAAAAAGATTTTTTAAATTCTTAAGTGCTGATCCTGAATTAAACGGAACGGCTCTTCAAATCACTGCAGACTATCCTATTGCATTAGGAAATACCTTAGAAAATCTCAAAGCTGCTGCATCCGGAGAAAATGAGGAATGGTCAGATCTTTATCCTGCTTTTGCAGATATAGCTGCTGAAGAAGGCTTCTCTGAAATCGCTGCAGTATACAGAAAAATAGCAGATGCAGAAAAAAGACATGAAACAAGATTTAATAAATTAGCAGCAAATCTTGAAAATGGTACTGTATTCAAGAAAGATGAAGTTGTTTTATGGAAATGCAATAACTGCGGATATATCCATGAAGGAACAGAAGCTCCAAAGCTTTGCCCGGCTTGTGCTCATCCTCAATCTTACTTTGAAGTATTCGTTGAAACATATTAAAACTACAGCACTATAAAAATATGAAATGCTAATATAATGCCTCCAAAGTAAACCGGTTAGTTAATAAAAAGCTAAATGCCTGCCTGGAGGCATTTTTTTGTGGAAAAAATTAAACCATCCTTAGAAATGAACCCGAAAGCTTGTGCCTCTCAATGTAAAAACTATCTTTCACATAATAAAAAAACAGGATGAATAGTTCTGTTAGAATACAGAAACCATGCATCCCAATATGAATGATATTTTGATTATGCCTATCCTGTTAACAATAATTAATTTCACGATTCTATTCAGCCTTAATGATCAATAATTATCTTTAATTATGGCATGAATTATTTCTATATCACCTGAAACTTCTACCTAAAAAGCTATCATTGAAATTTTGTTTAAAATAGCTCGGATATTTTTCAACAATATTATCTTTTTGAGATATAATTCGGGCGAAATGCTGACGGATTGACTGAAGGATCATATCGATATTCTTCTCTTTTATATAATGGATAATCTGTCTATGTTGCTTTATCACATCTTCTGAAATTTCTAAATCCCACAATGTAATTAACCGCAGTCTTCTATAATGACCGGAAATACTCTCAATTAAATTCCATGACATTTCCTTTTCCGCAACATTAAAAAATATCGAATGAAACTCATCATCATAATCTAAGAAAGAAATATAATCCTGATTCTGTAAGCTTATATTTTGCATCTCAATTAAGCTTTCTAATTTAATAATAGAGCTATCATCATAACAGTTCATGAATAGTAAAATTGCTTTCTCTTCCAAACTGCTTCTGATAAATTTTTCTTCTTCAACTCTTTTCAAATCTATTTTAGAAACATAAGTGCCTCTTTGTGCAAAAATATCAACTAGTCCTTCTTTACCCAATTTAATAATGCTATCACGAACGGGGGAACGGCTTACTCCCAACTTTTGTGCGATCTCTTTAATAACAAGTGGTTCTCCCGGTTCTAAGTTCAGTTCAATAATTTCTTTTCTTAAACTATAATAGATGCTGTCTCCTATATTCGAAATTTGATTTAATGTTAAGTTCATTCCATCCCCTCCTTTCTCAATTATAAAATATTCTAATATACTATATCAACCAATTCAATTCATTCTTATAGAAAAAGCACATTATCTTCAAATAAATAAGTATAATGTGCTTTTTGGTTATTTTATTTATACTTAACTTCCATATACCAAATTTGGCAACAGTAAAATTAAGTCAGGGAAGAATGCTATGATCAAAACAACAGCTAAAATTGCAATATAAAATGGTATAGCTTCTTTTACTGTTTCTTCCGGAGTACAGTCCATTATATCAGAAACTGTATACAGAGCAATTCCAACCGGTGGTGTCATAATCCCTGCTGTTACAACAGTCATCATAAGGACTCCGAAGTGAACCGGATCTACTCCAACACTGGTAACAATCGGCAATAAAATAGGTGTTAATAATAAAGCACATACAGTTGTTTCAACAAACATTCCCGCAATAATTAAGAATAAAATAATGATGAGAAGCATAATTTCCTTACTGGATGTAATACCAACCAATAAAGATGCTAAAGTCTGAGGAACTCTGTCAAAAACAATACCATATCCAAAGATACCGGAAATTGCAACAATTAGCATGATCACTCCAATATCTCTTACGCTATCCTTTAATGTTTGAATAAATGTTTTAAGCGTCAATTCTTTGTGAATAAATGCACCAACAATAATTGCATAAAATGCTGCAAAAGCTCCTGCTTCTGATGGAGTCATTAATCCAAAACGAATTCCTACAATTAAAATAACAGGGAATAAAAGTGCCCAAATACAATCCGCAAAAGCTTTAGCTATTTCACCAAATGAAGCTCTATTTGTTCTTTCTGGTTTATAATTTCTTTTCTTTGCACTAACATCTACTGCTATCATTAATGCTATTGCCATTATAATACCAGGTACGATTCCTGCAACGAATAATCGTCCTATTGAAACTTCTCCGACAGATCCATAAATGATTAATCCCATGCTGGGAGGTATGGTAGCAGTAATCAAAGAAGATAAACCATTTATCGCCGCACCCCAACCTCTTGAATATCCTCTTTTTACCATGTCAGGGCCAAGAATTCTGGATTCCATAGCTGCATCCGCATTGGCACTACCGGATACTCCACCCATCAGGGTACTCATAACAATACTTACTTGTCCGATATGTCCATGCATATGACCAACTAAAACATTTGACAGTTTAATCATTCTGGAGGTAATACCCGTATGATTCATCAAATTACCAGCAAAAATAAATAACGGAATTGCCAAAAGAGTGAACGATTGGGTACCTGACACTACTTTTTGAACTACAATAGAATAAGGTACGTCATTAGTAAAAAAGAATGTCGCTCCTGATATCCCTATGGCAAATGCTACAGGCATACCGAGAATCAATAAAGCAAAGAATACTATAACAACTGTTAACACAGATCTTTACCTCCTTCTTCGGCGTATGTTCCATCTTCTGACCTAAACATCTTAACCAAATTCATTACTGATGTAATAGTAAGCAATATACTTCCTACTGGAACACTGGCAGTTGCCCAGGAATAACTTAAATTCATGTTAGAAAACTTTCTGTCGATACTGTTAATACACAAGGGAATTCCATAAACAATTAATGAAATTAAAAAAACTATAATAACAATTTGCCATAAAATCTGCAGATATTTTCTTGTCTTAACCGGTAACTTTTGAAGCAACATATCAACTTTAATTAAGCTTTTTTCTCTCATCGACAGATCTACACCGAAGAAAATAGACCAGGCAAATAAAAGCTGTGCAACATCACTGGCCCAGTTTAACGGATGACCTGCAGTTCTGAATAAAGCTGAAGCAAATACCAGCGTTACAACTGACATAAGCATTAAGCAAGCTAAAAATTCCTCTACTTTAGAAAAGTAGTAATAAGCTTTTTTCATGGAGCTCCTCCTTATTTAAGGTTTTCTTTTCAATGATAAAATCTTACCTAAAATTACCTCTGATAGAATCGAACTTCTATCAGAGGTATATTTCATAATAGTTTATTAATTATTTTCCAATCTCTTCATAAATTTTTTGTCTTAATTCAACATAACCAAGATCTTCATAAGCTTTTTCTGCTGCTTCTTTGAATGCTGCAATATCAATCTCATCTGCTTCAATAATAGTCATACCATTCTTAGCCATTTCAGCTTCATATTCTGATGCTTTTTCCATAACTACTTTAGATGCTTCAGCTGCAGCTTTTGCACATTCTTCTTTTAAAATGGTCTGATATTCTTCTGGAAGTGTGCTAAACCATTTTTCTCCAACGATAATACCGTTCATCAATTGAATGTGACCTGTTTTGCTCATATACTTTAAAACTTCATAAAGTCTTGCAGGATAAGAAGCAGATGTTTGCCCTTCTGCACCGTCGATTACTTTTGTTTGAACACCATTATATACATCGTTCCAGCCAAGAGATGCAGGAGTAGCACCTAAAGCCGCAATAGATTTAGACCAAACATCCGCTCCAGGAGTTCTAATCAACATATTTGTTAAATCTGCTGGAGATTTAATAGGTTTATTGGTCAAGAAATGACGTGGTCCATCATACCATCCAAAGTTTAAAACCTCAATTCCGTGTTGGGAGGATAACTCATCCACCCATCCTTTGAATGTTTCAGATTCTGTGATTTTAATCATTTCTTCATAGTTATCACCAATATAAGCTGCATTGATGATCCCAATATCAGACACATAGTTTGCCATACGACCGCCATCGGTTAATACGGCAACATTTACGCCTTCTAAAGCTTGTTCAATAACGTCTTCGTCACTACCTAATGCTGCACTTGGATAAACTTCAATAAGTAATTTCCCATCTGTTCTTTCTTTTACAGCTTCAGCCCATGCTTTAAAGCCTTCAACAAAAGGACTTCCATCATTTAACTGTGTGGACATCTTCAAAGTGTAAACCTTATCATTACTCTTATTAGAAGAAGATGTACCCGTTGAACCTCCTGAACTACAACCTGCCAATACTGATACTGACATCATAGCAGTCAGTAAAATTGATAATAATTTTTTCATAGACTTTTCCTCCATTCCAAATATGCAATACTAAATATGCAATACTAAGCGTTGCTAGTTAATATGAATCTTATGTTCTAAGGATATCAGTTAATGCAAAAAGTGTCAACTAATATATTAGTATCCTTGTATTTTTTGTTGATTTTTTATAATTTTAATATTTGATTTATGTAAGAAATGCATAAAACATTTCTTTTTATTGGTTTTAATACCATATTGACATATGTTTTTTTTCGAACTAATATATTAGTACGCTAGTTTGATATGATCTTAAAATATAAACACAGGAGGAAATTTCTATGAAGATGATCCTACGTTGGTTTCCAGAAGGAAACGATAGTGTCACTCTGGAGCAAATCCGGCAAATACCTGGCGTATCTGGAGTTGCCGCTTGCCTGATTGATATTCCTGTTGGGGATGTCTGGCCTTTAGAGCGATTACAAGCTATGAAAAAGGAAATAAACGATGCTGGTTTAGAAGTAGAAGTTATTGAAAGTGTTAACATCCATGAAGACATCAAAAAAGGATTGCCTACCAGAGATCAATATATTGAAAATTATATAAAAACACTCGAAAACTTGTCCAAAATAGGCATCAAATGTCTTTGCTACAACTTTATGCCCGTACTGGACTGGGCACGAAGTGAATTAGCTTTACCTTTAGAAGATGGCTCATATGCAATGGCTTATCGCCATGAAACAGTTTTAAAAATGAATCCTAATAATATGGCTGATGTCATGCAAAGCCAATCCTTAGGTTATGCTCTTCCCGGCTGGGAACCCGAACGTCTCAGCGTAATGCAGAAAGATATTGAGTTTTATCAATCAATGTCTACAGAAACCTACTGGGAAAATATGAAATACTTTTTAGATGCCGTAATTCCTTATGCAGAAAAATATGATATCAAAATGGCTATCCATCCGGATGATCCACCGTGGCCACTTTATGGATTGCCAAAAGTAATCTCCAATGCTGAAAATATTAGAAAGTTTTTATCTTTAAATGATAGCCCATATAACGGCCTGACTTTATGCACTGGCTCCCTTGGTGCTGACTTAAATAATGATATCCCTGCAATCTGTCGTGAATTTTCTTCTCAAGGCAGAGTCCATTTTGCCCATATTCGTAATATTAAACATCTCTCTGAAAAAGATTTTAACGAAACAGCTCATTTAAGCGAATGTGGAGATTTAGATTTATTTGAAATAGTAAAGGCATTTCATGATACTGATTTTAATGGATATATCAGACCAGATCATGGAAGAATGATATGGGGAGAGAAAGCAAGACCCGGATATGGTTTATATGACAGAGCATTAGGTGCTAACTATATTTTAGGTCTTTGGGAAGCCATCACTAAAATGAAAGAAGGTAAATAACATGAAACTATCGATCGAAAGCATAAAAAACGAAAAAGATTCATGGAAATTAGCTGATGTAACTCTTCCTACTTTTGATCTTGAAACTGTAATTTCTAATACCAAGGCAAATCCTACATGGGTTCATTTTGGTGCAGGCAATATTTTCAGAGGATTTATTGCCAGATTACAACATGACTTACTTTGCTCCGGCAAAGCTAACACAGGAATTGTAGCTGTAGATACTTTTGACTATGATATTATTGATAAAATTTATAAAGACTATGACAACTTGACACTATTAGTGCTGATGAAAGCCGATGGCACTTTAGAAAAAAGTATTGTTGCTTCTGTTACTGAATCCTTAAAGGGAGACAGTAAAGATGCTTCCTCTATGAATCGTCTTAAAGAAATCTTTTGCAATCCTGAATTGCAAATGGTCAGCTTCACTATTACAGAAAAGGGTTATGCGCTGACAAATATTGACGGCAATTATCTGCCTGTAGTTCACGAAGATATTGCCAATGGTCCCAAAAATGCTAAACATGCTATGAGCATCGTAGCATCTCTTTTATACGAAAGATATCAATCAACTAAAGCTCCAATCGCTTTAGTAAGTATGGATAATTGCTCACACAACGGAGATAAACTAAAATCATCTATTATTACTATTTCTAAAGAATGGCAAAATAAAGGTTTTGTCGATCAAGATTTCATTGCTTACTTGGAAGATGATTCAAAAGTTTCTTTTCCATGGTCAATGATTGATAAAATTACCCCCCGTCCTTCAGAATTCGTTCAAAAACATTTGGAGGAATGTGGAATTGAAGATATGGCGCCTGTTTTAACATCTAAAAACACCTTTATCGCGCCTTTTGTAAATGCAGAAGTCACTCAGTATTTAGTTATAGAAGATAAATTCCCCAACGGTCGTCCTCCTTTGGAATTGGCAGGAGTTTATTTTACAGACAGAGATACTGTGAACAATACAGAACGTATGAAGGTTACTACATGTTTAAATCCTCTTCATACAGCTTTAGCAGTTTATGGCTGTCTTCTTGGATATACTTCTATCGCTTCTGAAATGAAAGATCCTCAATTAAAGAGTTTGGTTGAGAAAATCGGTTATAATGAAGGCATGGCTGTTGTAGTGGATCCTAAGATCATCAACCCAATGGATTTTATTAATGAAGTTATTAACGAAAGACTTCCAAATCCATTTATTCCAGATGCACCTCAACGAATTGCCACCGATACTTCTCAAAAAATTGCCATTCGTTTTGGTGAAACAATTAAGTCCTATGCAGAAAGAGAGGACTTAAACCCTGCAGACTTAACTTATATTCCTCTGGCTTTGGCTGGTTGGTGCCGTTATCTTATGGCTATTGATGATGAAGGCAATCCAATGGAACTTAGCAGTGACCCAATGCTTCCAGAATTAACTGCCGCCCTGAAAAGCGTAGAATTCGGAAATCCTTCCAGTTACAAGGGACAATTAAAATCCATATTAAGCAATCCTGTTTTATTTGGTATAAATCTATACGAAGTGGGACTAGGAGATAAAGTTGAAAACTTATTCTTAGAATTAATCTCTGGGAAAGGCGCTGTGCGCAAAACTTTAATGAAATACTTAGATTAATAAAAAAAGTATCTTAAAATAATACCTCCGGGGAGACAGTCTAATTTATGAAAATTAGATCATCTACCCGGAGGTATTTTTGTATCCTTTTTACGGTCTAATTTATATCTCTTAAAAATTGAAAAGCATTGAGTAAGTTAAGCTCTCCATATCCCCACGAATTATCAGGATATCTTATAGAAGGTCTTCTCTTGGCCCCTCTGATCAAATAGGTTCTTACTTTCCTTGTGGTCAAGGTAGGATCATTGCCCTTTATGATTCCCCATTCCAAGATCAAGGCCGCTGCCCCTGCCGTAAGGGCTGCAGCAATACTTGTTCCCGTCATCCGTCCATATCTTCCACCGGGAAGAGGTCCTTCTATATTTACTCCTGGAGCCACTAGATCGGGTTTAATTTCATCATCTCTGGTTGGCCCTCTGCCGGATGCGCTATAGAGGCTATTATCCACATGATTATAAGCTCCAACGGTTATAGTCCCTTCTCCCGTTCCCGGAACTGTTACAGTAGTTTGAGGAACCGGTCTTAAGAAAACAGTTTCTGGATCTACCCATCCCTCTCTGGGAAGCCATGCATGGTATCTGCCATCCACGATGAAATCTCCATGAAGAGTTATAATCCAGTTTCCAGGAGTCGGATCTTCAAAGCGCAGCATGGTTAATTGGTCTCCCGTTCTGGGTTCTGGATAAATATAATCCACCCAAACTTTCGTTCTTTCCAAAGTAAAGTTAATTCTCTCCTGTTCTCCAAATCTGGAGGGAATCCTTTCAATATATTCTCCTGTGGGTGATCTCATAGAAACAGACATCCTGTCCGGAGCATTATTCCATATGGCAAGAGTAAAGCCGCTTTCTCCTTCTCCAACTTTAATTTCTATATCTTCCAATTGGCCGCTTGATAAATTACCACTGGTATGATGGGCTGTGTTGCCTTCATTCCCTGCACTGGTAACCATCACAACTCCTCTTCTTCCTCCCAGTTCCCCCATATATGCTTCAGTAAAGGCAGTTCCATCATGGGCCCCTTCATTGCTGCCTATTCCTAAGACGACTGCAATGGGACTGCCCAGTTCTCTGGCCGTTTCAACGATATATTTTAACGCCATAACTACATCATTGCTTTGATAAACCGAAGTTCCCGGATCTCCTATGAGATAATAATCTCTTAAGTACTGTTTAGCTGGTTTAAGCTTTACAACCAAAAGCTGCGCATCGGGGGCCGCGCCTATATATTCTCCATTAATCCTGTCATAGCCTGCAGCCACTCCTGCTAAAAATGTTCCATGACCTGCTTCATCCACATGGGGAACGACCGCCCTTGGATTTTCACTTCTTAGGGCATTGTTAATTTCTTCTTCAGTAAATTCCGTTCCATAGTCAAATCCTTGTGGCGGGTCGCCCTCTAGGGTTTGATCCCATATTCTTAATATCCTGGTTGTATTGTCTTCATATAAAAATGCTGGATGGGCATAGTCGATCCCTGAATCTATAATCCCAATCAATACGCCATTTCCCCTCAATTCACCATACGGATAATTGTGAAACACCAATATATCTGACGTTTCCAAAGCTTCTCTGGCATAATGCCCAAAAAGAAGAGGCATAGAATGCTGCACAATTTCTGTTGTTTTTTCAAAAAACGCGGTTTCCTGTCCCCTAGGAATTTGAATAATTGCATGATTTTCATTGATAATCGTTACATGAGCTGCTCCATTTTTAAGTGCAGCCGCCACGATATCCCCATTGTACTCAACAATATAGTCCAAATAGTCCTCTGACTTAATCGCCTGTGGATTCATGTCAGAAACATCTTCTTCCTGCCTTATATATTCCATATCTTGATTCGAGTTTTCCCTTTCTATATCGCCTATTTCCCCTCTGTTTAACCCTTCAAATACATTGGCTAAACATAAAGTCCCATATCCCCAGGAGGAGTTGGGGTAACTTAAAGACGGACGGTCTCTTACGGCTCCTCTTATGAGATAAGATTTTAACCTTTCTCCATATAAAAAAGGATCATTACCTCTTACAATCCCCCATTCCATAAGCAATGCCGCTGCTCCAGTGACATGAGGAGCAGCCATACTGGTACCACTTAGTGAATCATAGCCTCCTCCAGGAAAAGGAGCCATAATATTAACTCCCGGTGCTACGATCTCCGGCTTAATAAATCGGTTTCTCCTAGTATATCCTCTTCCTGAAAATGGTGCAATCTGATTCGTCGTCCCATTGTAAGCCCCCACCGTAATCATTCTCTCAGCTGTTGAAGGAATGGTTTGGGTATGTTCCAAGATAGGCTCCACAAAAGCTGTTTCCCTTCCTACTTCTTCAGTGATGGGAAGCCAAAGATCATAGATTCCTTCAACAATATCCATTCCATATAAATTAAGTTGCCAAATGCCGCTGTCTATAAACTGATTCCTGGGTGTAAGGGCAATAAATATTTCTTCATCACCATTAAGAGGCGAAGGCCCTCCGAAATAAGCCAGTATTTTTGTATTTCCCAAAGTAATTCTTTGAATTCCTTCTTTTGCAGAAATTCTTCCTGTACTTTCTCCATTGGGCGCTGTCAGAGAAAACTCCAGTACATCAGCAAAAGATTTCCATAAAGTCAAAGATAAACCACCAGTACCCTGATCCACTGTAAATTGGATAGGGATCTCTTCTCCCTCCCTGATGATGCCTCCTACGTGATGACCTGTATCTCCTTCATTTCCAGTAGCCACTATAATGCTGGTTTTCCACCGATTCGCCATTTCATCCATATAAGCTTCTACGATAGAATTTCCATCGTGGGGACCTTCATTGGTCCCAAAACTTATATTTATCGCAACAGGCCTTTCCAGTTCTTCTGCTTTTTCTACGACATACTTTAATGCCCGCATCAGTTCCGTCGTTCTGGGAAATGATTCAATTCCTGTCCTTCCTAATTTGACAATGATGTATTCTGCTTCCGGGGCTACACCTGTATAGGTGCCTCTGCTTGCTCTTCCATTACCTCCTGCAATACCTGCCACATGGGTTCCATGGCCAATCTGATCCACATGGGGTACCCGTGCAATTCTCTCCATAGGTGTAGGCAGAGAAAGCGCTTCATCTAAGTCTTCTCTGGTGAACTCGACACCTCTGGCAAATCCTTGCGGAGGCTGCCCTTCCAAAGTCTGGTCCCATATGTATAAAATTCTGCTGCTGCCGTCTTCATTTCTAAAATCAGGATGAGTGTAGTCAATGCCCGAATCTATGATTCCCAGTAAAACTCCTCGTCCTCTCAAATCATAAGGTGGTCTTTGAACAGAAGTAATGCAAGCCTCACGAAGGCTATTGTCAAGGGCAATACCCAGTCTCTTAGGTCTTTCAATAAATTCTATCTGAGTATATTTTGAAAGCTCTGGAATCTTAGATTCTTCCAATGTAATAATGCCGTAGCCTTCTGTCAAAATTTCCACTTCTGCACCAAGCTGCTCGCCAACTGCATTTAAATCTCCATGGTATTTTACAATAACTTCCCATTGCTTTGATTCCGTATCCACAGCACCCTGCAAGGCTGGAACTTTTTGTCGTTCTTCCTCATCCAGATTAAGTATTAATTCCAGGCTACTATCTATTTTATTGTTCTCAGGCATACCATTCCTCCCTAAAAAAATATAGAGAGATTTTAAACTCTCTCTATATATTTATGCATGCCTGTTTAATTCATTCTCTTTTCCAGCCAATCCAGGATATCCGACAGGATAACCTCTCTTTCTGGTTCATGGACCAGTTCATGATAGCAATGATCATATAGTTTTAATGTCTTATCCAGTGACTGAATCTTATCATAGATCTCTGAGGTTCTATAATACGGAATCACTTTATCGCTTTTTCCATGGAGAAAAAGGCAGGGTAAATTATAATTCCCGGCATTTTGCTGTGCCCAGCTGATTCCCCTGTACAGAAATTCCGTCAGATAACTTACCGTAGTATACTTAAGATCAAAAGGATCTGCTTCAAATTCCTTTAAATACTGCTGGTTTCTTGAAGCTCTCTTTCTGATTACCCGATAGATCTTTGCTTTTGGAATAGTCTTGCCAAGCAATTCGTAAAGCTTCAAAGGAACTTTATACATTCCCCAGGGTGCACCCAATGCAGGTCCTGAGAAAATTTGCCCTTTTATGTCATATTCTGAATGCATCAATCCGTAAATAAATGTAATAAGCCCTCCCATACTATGTCCAAAAGTAAAAATATCATCTTGGGGATGCTTACTTCTTACAATAGACATAAGTTCATGAAAATCCGAAATGAATTCAAAAAAGGATTCTATATGTCCTCTCTGTCCTTCTGATTGTCCATGGCTTCTATGGTCAATAATATATACCCCATACCCATTCTGGACTAAAAAATTTGCCAAGTCTAAATAATGCCCTGAATGTTCTCCGTATCCATGACTGATCACAATAATCCCCTTGGGATTATAAGGAACTTCTTTCCGGTAAAAAATACGAAGGCCATCTGAATTAATAAAGTACCTATGCAGCAAATTCATAAATACGCTCCTTTTTTTATTTCTGTCCGGATCTTACTTGAACAAGGATTTTATCGATCATCCTGCTGGCTTCCGACTTTGTTAAAGTTTCAATATCTTCATTGACTACTAATCTATGCATCCTGATCAAATCTGCCAGATATTTCTTCTGTCTTGAGGTAATCATCTCTTGTTTGGGTGGATCCCATGTAATTTCTTTTGCTATAAAAGCACTAGCATCTACATCCATAAAGTCCTTCTTTAAGCATTGGAAAAGCCTGTAAGTAGCCTCTGCATCATGAATGGCCCGATGGGCATTTCTTAAATCTATACCATAGTATTCACACAGAGGGCCCAAGCTTCTGCTGGGAAGATGTTTCAAAAACTTTCTTGCAATCGTCAAAGTATCTAAAGCTTTCTTGTTGAACGTATATCCAAGACTACTGCACTTTGATTTTATAAAACGATAATCAAAAGATATATTATGCCCCAGAATATAATCGGTATCGCAAAAATCTAAAAATGAAGGAAGTGCCTCGGAAATATAAGGAGCATCGGATACCATATCATCCGTAATCCCGGTAATTTCTGTAATAAAGTAAGGGATAGGAATGCCAGGATTGACCATTTGATGATATTTTGAAACGATTTCTCCGTCTTTAATTTTAATTGCCCCAATTTCAATAATATAATCCTGTACAGGATTACAGCCTGTGGTTTCTAAATCAAAAACAATTAAATGGTCGATGTACTCATTTCTCATAATATTGCCTTTCTAATTTATATTATAAATTCTAATGGTTGCATAATATGAATAAAGAGAACCAATATGATGATTTAATATAGCAAAACATCACTATTGATTCTCTTTATTTTATCAGAAAAGCAAAAAATTTAACAGAACATAATATCTATTTTTTAATGGTTTTTAAAACTTCATTAATCTGTTGAATACATAAATCAGGACTCGATAAAACAGGACAATGACAAATATTACGGATTTCATCTTCTAAATGAGCCATAGAGGCTTGGGCTAAAATGATGCAGTCATATCCTCTTACTTCTCTTGCCATTTCTTTTAAAAGCCGATCATGCTGATCCATATCCATAGCTTTCATCGCCCTAAATGCTTCATGGCATACCTTCGCAGAAATCTCAATCTTAACATTGGCCTTGGCAGCTTCTTTTGCTAATTTTGATTTTGTTGGTTCTACAGTACTTTCTGCTGTAGCCATAACCAGAACTTTTTCTCCAAACGTAACCCCTAATCTGGCCATTTCATCATCAATGGCGATCACAGGCACACTAATAAACGGACGAATCATTTCTACAACAGGAGTTAAAGTAGAACAAGTGGTAACAATGAGATCTGCTCCGGTGAACTCTGCATTTTTAATATCCTGAAATAAACGATTTCTGTTATTTATAGTAAATTCCCCGATTTCATTAGGATTGATCGCCAAAAACTCATCCCAGAGATTATAAATCTTTACTTCTTCATCAATATTTTTACGAAGTTTTTCATCAAAATTCATTGCTACACTTTTTACTGTATGAATTAGAGCAATCGTTCTAATAATTATTCACCTCACTTACTTAAAATCTTAATCTTTTTTGCATTTTCTAGCTTCTTCTACAGCTGCCAATGCCCGCTTCCTTAAATCTTCTCCTGTAACTGGCGGAGAAAACACACAAAAAACCCGCAACATTTCTTGTCCTGTATTCTGGATTTCATGAGTAATATTGGGAGGCGCAACGATCATAGCCCCCGGAACAAAAGGATATTCTTTCCCATTAATCGTTACTCTGCCTTCTCCTGACATGCAATACATGGCTTCCGTTGCATCCGGATGCGCATGAAGGTCAATTTTACATCCTGGTTCCCATTCCGTAATGTGCAGTGAAAAATTGCTTTCTGTAATTATTGGATCATCCGCCATAAAAAGAGGCGTGATATATCTTTTAAATGGTTCCGGTACAGCAATAGTATTTTCTTTCCTATACTGATAATACATCGTACAGCATCCTCCTGTTTTAGGATTTAACTTTCAAAAGTTTTACTTTCTTTTGATGCTTCAGATTTAAATTCTTTATGTACAATACAAAGCATTGTTGTAAAAGAAGCAATGCCTCCAATAATATTTGAAATAGGCTCAGCCAAGAAAAGCCCATAAATACCCAGATTAAATAATTTTGGTAAGATTAGGGTCAATGGTACAACAATAATAATTTTTCTAAAGATCGAAAAGAATACTGCCTGTTTTGACTTTCCTAACGCGACAAATACGGATTGCCCGGAAAATTGCAAAGCCATCATAAAAAAACCGATAAAATAAATTTTCAATGAGATAAGCCCTGCATGAATGAGCTCTGCATTGCTGTTAAAAATACTAATAAAGAATGAAGGAAAGGTATACAGTATTGCCCATGAGATCACCATCTCTGTAACACATGTTATAGACATGAATTTGATCGCTGAACTCACTCTTTTATAATCTCCAGCGCCATAATTATAACTGATAATCGGTTGTGCTCCATCCGTTAAACCTTTTGCAGGCAAAGTAAGGATTTCACGAATCGAATTAAGTACCGTCATTACCCCTACATAAAGGTCTCCTCCATAAAACTGCAAACTTGCATTGCACATAATCTGAACAGCACTGTTTGTCATAGCCATCATAAAACCGGATAATCCTAACCCCGTAATCTTGCATACCAAGTTTTTATCCAGCTTTAAATTGCATAATTTTAATTTCAATATGGTTTTCTTTCCTCTTAGAAAAATTAGAATCCAAGCTGCAGATAAAAATTGGGAAATAACAGTAGCAATTGCAGCCCCTTTGACACCCATATTTAAAGTAAAAATAAAAATAGGGTCCAAAATCATATTCGTCACTGCACCCAGTAATACAGTGGTCATTCCTATTTTTCCAAAGCCCTGAGAATTGATAAAACTATTCATACCAAGTCCGATCATAACAAAGATACTTCCTAAAAGATAAATAGTTATATATTCATTGGCATAAGGAAAAGTTGCATCACTGGCCCCGAATAAATATAGCATAGGCTTCTTAAGTAAAAGCCCAAGAAGGGTAAGCATTACTCCAAATATGAAAAGCAACATAAACGAATTTCCCATAATGTGCTCTGCTTCCTCATGGTCTCCCCTTCCCCTGGCTATGGCACTTAGGGGCGCGCCCCCCATCCCAAACAGATTGGCAAATGCCGTGATAATGGTTATTATAGGAAGAGCCAGTCCAAGCCCAGTGAGGGACAAAGTCGCATTTTCCGGAATTCTCCCTATAAAAATTCTGTCAACAATATTATAAAGAAGATTAATTAATTGTGCCAAAGTCATCGGAAGTGCAAGATTTAAAATATTTTTCGCAATACTTCCTTTAGTAAAATCATTTTTCAATGTCATTCTTCTTTCTATATCTTTTACCCGTTTCTTATGATGATTTATAAGCTACCATATCCATCTATTAATAACAGATAAAGTATGGTAGCCTCAAATTCTCGTTTTCTTCTATACTAAGTTGCTTCTATACAAAACAGTGGTTATTCCTTGAATTCTTAATTTACATATTCTCGCTTTTCCTAATATGTTTAGCCATTTTTGAAGCCATCTTTACAGCATTTTCAAATGCAGAGGTTTTCACCATCCCTTTTCCTGCAATATCATAAGCTGTACCATGGGCACAGGTAACGATCGGCGCCGGAAGTCCACCTGCAATGGTAATGCCCTGTTCAAAACCTTTAAGCTTTAAAGCAATTTGACCCTGGTCATGGTACATGGTTACCACACCATCAAATTCCCCGTTAAATGCCTTAATAAACAGAATGTCAGAAGGATATGGGCCTCTTGCATCAATTCCCATCTCATTAGCTTTCTTAATAGCCGGTGCTATCACATCTATTTCCTCTCTGCCACATTCACCGTTTTCTCCGCAATGGGGATTAAGGGCAGCCAGAGCAAGTACTGGTTTTTCGATTCCTGAATTTTTTAAGGTAGTATTTGCTAAACGCACTGCTCTTAAAATCGTATCCGCGGTTAAATGAGCACTGACATCTTTTAATGGAATATGACTAGTAGCTCGCGTTGTCCAAAGATTTCCTACTACATTAATTTCTCCGAAAGGTTCTTTGTGGTTAAATAAATGGGCTAAATAATGATGTTCACTTTCAAAAGGACATCCTGCCAAAATCATTGCTGATTTGTTTAATGGTGCAAAGCAAAATCCGTCTATTTTCTTCGCCTGAAATAATTCTACTCCAAGCTTTAACAAACCAAGACATGATTTTCCGCTTTCACTGCTTAATACTCCATAAGGTATATTTGCAGGATCTAAGTCTTTTTGATCCAAAACAGGAATTCCTTCTGCCCAGTTTGCATCTTCTACACTTTCAATAATTTGCATCGGAAATGTGACTCCTGCAGCCTTTGCACCTCTTTCGAGGACGCGTACATCCCCTAAAACAATAGGCTTGCAATACTCATCATAGAAATTATTAGCAGCCAACTTTGCAATAATTTCTGGTCCTACACCTGCAGCATCTCCTAAAATCAATCCAATAATTGGTTTATCGTTCATTCCTTTTCCTCCTAAATGCCAATGTCCTTTTTATTTCAAGTATTCTTCCATATTACACTTCTGTTATTGAATCTTTTATCAAAACGAAGTACTATCCAGTAAAATATTTTGATAGTACTTCATTTTAAATGAACAATAAATCTGTTAAACTTTTATCCTCATAAAATTATTGAATTCCATTTGCTTCCATATAAGCTTTTTCATATGCTGTTATGTATTCAGTAGCTTCTGCTGCCCCTTTAAACTCAGGCACTAATTTATACTTATCAATGTACTCTGTCTTCCATCTTTCGGATTCAGATACTTTCTTTAATGCTTCTGACCAAAATGCTACTGCTTCATCACTCATATTCGCAGGGCCTACAACACCACGCCAAACAGGAACTTCAACATTTTCATAGTCTCCAATTTCACTTAAGGTTGGTGCATCAAATTTTCCAGAATATCTTTCTGTAGCCAGTGCCAGTACAGGAATTAAAGAACCTGCTTCAACATATTCAGAAGCCGCTGCCGGTTTTGAAATCACAAAGTCAACATGTCCTCCCAATCCTGCAGTAATTGCATCAGAAGTTGAATCATAAGTAATATATTTCATATTATCTGATGTAACACCAATCTCTTTAATCATGGCTTCATAAGTTGCAACGTCATCACCTTTTGAACCACCAATAACAATGGTTTCTCCATTTTTTGCTGCTTGGATAGCTTCTGCGAAATCTGCCTGCTTTGTATGCTCTGTTTTAAAAATTAATTGCTTATCTAAGGCCATAACAGCCAGTATTTTGAAATTCTTAGAACGATTTTTGGTATTTAGAACCATTGGCATTAAATCTCCACTGTTAAAGGTCAGTAAAGTATTACTTGCTTTATCTCCTTTTAAATTGGCAACTTCATTACGGCCAACTTCACCGCCACCATCCGTTTTATTGGTAACAACAAAGGTTGAATCAACTATGCCTTCCGTTTTCATAATGTCTGTGATCATTCTTGTAAATATATCACTACCGCCTCCTGGACTGCTTGTTACCATCCAATCAATAGATGAAGCTGGTGCATAGGATTTTGAAGATCCCCCTTTTCCTTGACATCCTGCCAAAAGTGTTGATAATGCTAATACTCCTGTCAATAATACTGCTAATTGCTTTTTGATTTTCATTATAAACCCCTCCTCCAGTAATGTTTAAACATGTATAATTTATTAATTATAAATTATATTTTTGATTAGGCCATTCGGCTGCGTTGCTTATAGTTTTTTGCCTTGCTTACTGCTCCTCTTATAATTGGGAATGTAATAAAGAAAAGGAATATAAGCATTAATACAAGTGTAATTGGTCTTGTAAAGAAGATACTTAAGCTGCCTCCGGAAATAATAAATGCTTTTCTCATATTGGATTCTAATAATGGTGACAATACGAAAGATAATAACATAGGTGCTGTCGGATAATCATTCTTTTGCATGAAATATCCTAAAATCCCTGATAACAGCATAACTAATACGCCATACATGGAATAAGTAGTACTATATGAACCTACAACACAAACAACGGTTATAATTGGTATCATGTACTTTGTAGGAACAGATAAAATCTTGGTCAAAAACGGAATAATACCTATTGCAACAATCAACGTTAAAATATTGGATAAGAATAAAGATGAAATCAATCCCCATGCAAAATCTGGCTCATTTTGGAACAGTAAAGGTCCTGGGTTAAGTCCCCACATCATAAGTCCTCCAAGCAATACCGCTCCTGTTCCGGAACCGGGAATTCCAAGAGCTAAAAGTGGCGCAAAGGCTCCGGCCGCTGCTGCGTTATTGGCTGCTTCGCAGGCCGCAATACCTTCAACTGCTCCAGTCCCTAATTCTTCTTCACTTTTGAACCTCTTCTGAACGGCATATCCCATAAAAGAACCGGTAGTAGCTCCTGCTCCCGGTAATACTCCGACAAAAGTCCCCAAAAGCCCAGATCTGATAGCGGGAGGAAGAAGTCTTTTAAATTCTCTTTTAGTTAATATACTTCCTTTAATTGATAGCTTCGCGTCAATTTTTTCAGTTTTAACATCTCTCTCATTGATCAGGCTAATAACCTGCGAAAATCCTACTGTTCCGATTACAAATGGAGTAAATGGTATACCCCCTAATAAATACATATTGCCAAAATCATATCTTGGAGATCCGGATAAAGTATCCATCCCCATGCTTGCAAGCAAAATTCCCAGCATAGTTATTACAACACCCTTAATTGGATTTTCACCAACAAGCCAACTGATCGAAGTCATTGCAATAAGTAAAACTGCTGTCATTTCTGATGGCCCAAACTTTAATCCAAAATTGGCAAGGGCAGGTCCTGCAAAGGTTAGGATTATGATCCCTATTGTACCGCCAATAAAGGATGCCATATTGGCAGTAAACAATGCTTGTCCAGGTCTCTTCCTTTTCTTAGCCATGGGATAACCGTCAAGGGCTGTCATAACTGCCGGTGAATCCCCCGGAATATTCAACAATATTGCACTAAAGCTTCCCCCATACATATTGGAGTAATAAAGAGCCCCAAGCATAATAATTGCAGTAGTTGGATTAAACTTATAAGTTAATGGAAGAAGCAATGCAACTCCTGCTAAACTTCCAATTCCCGGCATAGCTCCAACTATAAGACCTAATATTGCTCCAAGAAATGCTGCCCCTATGTTTGCTGGTGTCAGTGAAACTGAAAATCCTCTTAACAGCAGCTCAAAATTTTCCATACTTTTTCTCCCCCCTGCTTACAGGATGTTTTCGAATATGCCCATTGGAAATTGGATTCCGAGCCACATTCCAAATACGCCAATGGTTATGAATGCAACTATTGCCAGCACTATTAAAATAGGTTTCCAACTACTTTTTTCAACCAGCTTAAGCCAAAGAATAACATATAGAAATATAGTAGGAACCAAACCAATAATAAAAGTTGCGACAAAAATTCCAATTCCACCGGCAATCACCAGAAATTCATCCGGCTTATATTCCACTGCTTCCGTATCTTTTAAAGATTGAATAAAGGATGCTATCCCAGATAAAACCATAACAATCGCCATAATGGACGGGAAGAATCCTGGCATCGGTCCGTTTGCGTCACTCCAAAAGCCAAATTGGGTAAACCCTAAGACTGCAAAGATTAATCCCATAACCACAAATATAAGTGGTAAAATACGCTTTGTTATAGAACTCGTCATGTCCATACCTCCCACACTTACAAGATTTAGTGGATGTGGTTAATAAATTTACTTATTAACCACATTAATTGGTGCACCCGCCGCATATGCTTTTAAGTTCTCAACGGCAATATCCATCAGTCTTTGTCTGGATTCTTTGGGAGCCCATGCAATGTGTGGAGTAATAATCATATTCTTTGCTTGTAATAATGGATTGTCCATTTTAATAGGCTCTGAAGATACTACGTCTACTGCTGCTCCGGCAACTTTTCCACTGTTTAAAGCATCTCTTAAATCTTCTTCAACAATTAAAGGTCCTCGGGAAGTATTGATGATCATAACCCCATCTTTCATCTTTGCTATGGTAGATTTGTTAATAATCCCTTCCGTTTCGGAAAATAATGGACAATGTAGAGAAATCACATCTGAATTTGCAAGCAATTCATCTAGCTCTGCATACTTACAGGTTTCTGATTCAAGTGCAGGGTTTTTGAATGAATCATAAGCTAAGATTTTCATTCCAAGAGCTTGTGCAATTTTTGCAGTGGCTTGTCCAATTCGTCCAAATCCTATAACTCCCATAGTCTTTCCGGCAAGCTCTACCAATGGATAGTTCCAGAAGCACCAGTCCGGGTTATTGGTCCAATCCCCTCTTTTTACACACTCAGAATGTTCACCTATATGATGGCACAATTCTAATAATAGAGCGATCGCAAACTGAGCTACGGCCATAGTTCCATACGTTGGGATATTGGATACGGGAATTCCCTTTTCTTTTGCAGCATTTACATCTACCACATTATATCCTGTAGCAAGTACTCCAATAAATTTTATATTGGGACATGCATCTAAAGTTTCTCTTGTTATTGGTGTTTTATTGGTATAAACTACTTCTGCATCTCCGATTCTTTCAATAATTTTGTCACTGGGTGTTCGGTCATAAACCGTCAAGTCCCCTAACTTTTCAAACCCTTCCCAGGATAAATCTCCCGGATTTTCAGTGTATCCATCTAAAATAACTATTTTCATATTTTTCCTCCTTTCTAAATTAAAGTTCTAATCTTCCAGAAGCGCCCATGCTCTGTTGATCACTCTTTTTGTATTTGCTACTATAACATCTGGATCTTCATCGCCCCATGGTTTTACCTCAAAAGAAAGTACATATGGATTTTGTGCATCAAAAAATCCTTCTGCTTTTAAAACCCTGAAGAATTCTAATAGTTCTTCTAAACCGTTGGCACTATTGGGAAAACCAAATCTTGGATGTTGATCTCCATATGCTTCACAACCTTTTTCTACAACCGCATTTCCGATATGGAAATGATTAATATACGGTCTTAAGGTCTGAATAACAAATTTAGAAGTTTCATAGGTGGTTGGGAAATGAGAAAGATCCACCATAAGCCCAAAATTACTATGGGTCGTTCTCATATCAGCAGCAAACTTTGCTGCATAAGGTGCTGGTCCAATTAATGCTGCCTTATCCATGTCATAGTCAAATACTTCTAAATTAACCGTCACACCTTTTATTGCTGCATAATCGCATATATTTCTTGTGGTTTTTAATAGCTGTGCATACGCTAAGTCTTTTGTTTCTTCTTCCCATTTTCCAGCCAAAAATCCTATTCTCTTTGCACCTAAATATTCTGCTTCATCTATTGATTCCATAAGCAAGGCTTCTGCAGCTTTTCTTCCCTCTTCATTAATATCATTTGGATTTAATTTTGCCCCAAGTAATCTTGGTTGAGCACTATAGCAAACTGTTAAACCAGATTCTTCTAACATCTTCTTAACTTTTGCCCTTTTTTCATCATCAGGAATATGTGTTACTTCAATCGCATCAAAATAATCATCACACGCAATCTTTTTAATAGATTCAAGTGGATCTACCCCTGGATAACTCATTGGAACAATGGTCCCCATTTTAAAATACTTGTGGATAGATTCTTTCATAGTATCATTTCCTTTCTATTTTATTTATTTTTTATTACTAATTTAGCTTTCTCTGCTATTGACTTTGGACCATAACCATATTTTTCAAGCAATTCGTTATAGTCTCCTGACTCAGCAAATTTTGTAGCTCCGACAAATTCTATTGGCGTTGGACAAGCTTTTGATAATACTTCCGCAACGGCACTGCCCAAACCGCCATGAATACTATGTTCTTCTACTGTAAGAACCGTGCCTGTACGTTTTGCAGCATCAATGATCAGTTCTTCATCTATTGGTTTGATTGTATGAATATTAATCACTGTTGCTTCTATTCCTTCTTCTTTTAATAAATCTGCTGCTTTCAAGGCATTATGCAGAATTGTCCCTGTAGCAATGATCGCAACATCTTTTCCTGTTTTTAACTCGACACCTTTTCCAATTCTAAAATCATAGTTCTCATCAAATATTACCGGTGCAGGCGCACGACTTAGTCTTAAATAAACCGGGCCGTCATATTCTGCTATTGCTTCCACAGCTTTTGCTGTTTCTACTGCATCACTTACAGAGACTACTGTCATATTAGGCATGGAACGGACAACAGCAATATCGGTAATGGCCTGGTGACTTGCTCCATCATATGAATCCGATAATCCGGCATAGTTTCCTGCAATTTTAACATTTAATTTATCATAAGCGATTAAACTCTGAATCGGATCTGATCCTCTGGTAGTCATAAAAACTGCAAATGTATTTACAAAAGGAATTAAATCTTGTGTTGCAAATCCTGCAGACATGGCTACCATATTAAATTCGCTGATCCCAACATTAAAATATCGCTCAGGAAACTCCTTGCCAAAAAGAATACTTTTGGTCGAAGCTCCCACGTCTGCTTCCAAAACCACAACTTTATCGTTTTTTTTCCCTAAGTTTAATAATGCTTCTCCATATGCGTCTCTTATCGCAATGTTATTTCCCATTAAACTACACCTCCCAGCTCAGCTTTAGCTAGTTTATATTCCTCAAGATCAATTGGTTTTCCATGCCATGAATTTTTCCCTTCCATAAAAGATATGCCTTTGCCTTTTACGGTTTTGGCAATAATGATTGAAGGCTGAGTGCTGCAATTTTTTGCTTCATCTATGGCATTCGCTATATCCTCAACGTCATGGCCGTCGCAATATAGAACATTCCATCCAAAGGATTCAAATTTCTTTCCGATATCTCCCATCGGCATAATTTCTTCCAAGGTGCCGTCTAATTGCACTCCATTATAATCTAAAATTGCAATGAGGTTGTTCGCCTTAAATTTTGAAGCTGCCATTGCCGCTTCCCAAATGCCCCCTTCCTGTATTTCTCCATCCCCCAGTAGAACATAAATAGTGGCATCACTGTTTTTTAACTTCTCTCCCAACGCCATCCCTAGTCCTGCGCCAAGTCCCATTCCTAAAGGTCCTGTAGATAGTTCAACTCCCGGAGTCGTGTGTGCACAGGGATGCCCCTGAAGATGGCTGCCTACCTGTCTTAGGGTTTTTAAATCCTCTCTAGGGAAATAGCCTTTTTCAGCCATATTTAAATAAAGCATAGGTGCCGCATGGCCTTTTGACATAATAAATCTATCTCTGCCTTCTTTATTAGGATTTTTAGGATCAATATTCATTTTCTCAAAGAAAAGTGTAGTAACTATTTCAGTACAGGACAGAGAACCACCCGGATGACCTGTCTGAATGCTGTAAAGAAGATCAATTAATTCATTTCTAAAACGTAAACATATCTTTTGAAGCTCTTCTTTTCTTTCCTTTGTCATATAACCTTCCTCCTTTATGAATTATTCTTATCACCATATACTTTATTGAGTATTGGCCTTAGATGAGCAATTGCACCCTTAGCTGCCTCTTCCTGGCTAGGAATTTGAAAAATTTCAGTGCAGAAGTTTCCATAATATCCACATTCTTCGAAGGTACTTAAAATTTTCTCAAAGTCCAAACCGCAATGCCCAGGATAGCGTCTGTTATTATCTGCTAAATGAACGTGTATATTGTATTTGCTATACTCCCGGATTGCCTGGCAAATATCTTTTTCTTCCAAATTCAGATGAAATACATCCATCATAAGTTTAAAATACGGATGATCAACTGCTTTGATCATCTTTGCGGCTTCCTGCAGTGTGTTAATGAAATTGGTCTGCATGATTGTCACAGTTTCTAAGGCAATCTCTACTTTTTTCTTCCCACCGTATTCACTTAAATCCTTAAAAGCATCTATAGCCAATTGCTCTGTCTGCTCTTTTGAAAGCTGACTACAGTATTGTCCCCGAATTCTTCCAATATTGATATTGGCACCTAATGCTGAAGCAAAATCAATAATTTCTTTTGTTCGTCTGATCGCCTCTTTCCTGACTTCTTCTTTTGGATGCGTATAACTTAATCCCAACTGTCCAAATATTTCTCCGGTACATACCAATACAACAGATAACTTGTTCTTTTCTGCTTCTTTTCTCACAAAATCCCAATTCAGCTCTGAAGGATTTAATGTCATCAGTTCTACCCCATCATATCCAAAAGATGCTAAATCATAAAAACTTTTTTCTAAAGGACCTTGATAAGCTGTAACCGAGTCTGCAATTGCCACATCAGGAGTAGCTACTTGGTAACATAATTTCATCTTTTTATCTCTCCAATCTTAAGGATATTTACGGAATTTATAACTTAAAGTTAATAAATTATAAATTATTAAATATAAATTATAAATTATAAATTATAATTTGTGATTTATTAATTGCTTAGTATTTATTATGTAAATTATTATTTTCACTTAGTAAATCTATCATTGCTTCTATATCTACTCTTACCGATTCGACCGCCTGATCTGCATCCCTGTTACAGATCGCTTGAATAAGATTCATATGATCCCGTAAAGATCGATTAATTTTTGACTCTGTCCATTTCACATTACATGCTCTGGTATAGGCGACGACATCTTGGATATCATTGATATAAGCTGCCAGTTTTTTATTGCCTGCTATTTTAGCAATTTGTCTGTGGATTTGGCTGTCTAATTGGCTTGCTTCTCTATATTCCCCATTGGATAATTTATTTTTATATCTTTCATATGTTTTGATGAGTTCCCGTTTTCCATCATCAGTAATGAATTCACAGCATTGACGAACTGAAAGTATTTCTAATACAATTCTTACGTCCAACATTTTTATTAAGTCATCTTTTGATATCTCTGCGGCAAAAATACCTTTACGAGGTCTGTTCTCTATGAATTCTTCTGCAATTAACCGATTTATTGCTTCTCGCACAGGAGTTCTGCTCACACCTAGTTCTTCTGCAATACTATCTTCCCAAATTCGTTCTCCTGGCTGAATAATATTGTTGATTAATTTTTCTTTTACTTTATGATAAACATATTCTTTTAAGTCCGAATATCTCATATGGGCTTCCACCTTATCAGAAGACTTTTATTATTTGTCACTATATATTATAAATTATAATTTATAATCTTATACTAATTATACAACACATTTTTTATTTTTCAAGAGTTTTTTATAAATTTTATCCTAATCAGTATTCCAATTAAACCATAAAAATATTTAAGTCATACAGGAAAGAGTTTCACAAGCACACCTCTCGCGCTGAGCGCAGTCGGCAAGCCGTCAAAATACAACAGGCGCGAGTGTGCATCCTGCCCTGAGGATTTTTTACTATACAGGAAATCCTTAAGGATTTCCTATAAAATAAAAATGGCCATTGCCAACAAACTTCCAGGTCTGTTATGCAATGGCCTTATGTATATTCCCTTGTATTTTAATCCAATAATTTTCTCATAGCTTCTATGTCTTCCTTAATCAAATTCATTGCACGCTCTTGATCTTTATCACAAATTGCGTCAATTAGAGTCTTGTGATCCTTAAGAGATTTCTCTATCTTTTTCTCTGTCCATTTGACATTACATGCTCTGGTATAGGCAAAAAAATCTTGAATATCATTTATATATGCTATCAATTTCTTGTTGTCAGATATTCCCGCAATATATCTATGAATTTGGCTGTCTAACTGACTTGCCTCTGCATATTCTCCATTGGTTAATTTTATCTTATAATCATCATATATTTTCTTCAGCTCAGACATTTCTTCTTCTGTAATTAACTTGCAGCATTCACTAACCGAGAGGGTTTCCAAAGCAATTCTTACATCCAGCATTTTCTTTAAATCTTCTTTTGAAATTTCTGCTGCAAATATTCCTTTGCGCGGTCTATTTTCTACAAATCCTTCAGCAATTAATCTATTGATTGCTTCTCTCACCGGAGTTCTGCTTACTTCCAGTTCTTCTGCAATGTTTTCTTCCCAAATTCGTTCTCCAGGTTTAATCGTATTATTGATCAATCTTTTTTTTACTTCATGATAAACATATTCCTTCAATCCTGAAAATTTCATACTCATCCACCTCCTTTATATAGTATAGAATATAAATTATAATTTATATAGTAGCAAATTATAATTTATAATTTATTATATAACATTTAGCCATATTTTCAATATCGTTATAATCTTTATATTTATATTCAACAGAAATATCCATAGTTTTAGACTATGGATACCGTAAATTTACTTATTTTTTGCATAATAAATATCAAATTTCATCTCTTTACGAAACGCCAGGGCATTTTCATAGAATTCTTTCCACATTCTTAAAACATGTTCTTTTGAGTAAAACTCTTTTCCCAGACAAGATTTATTCTTCCACAATTCATAAAAATCCTGGTCATCCTTAAGTTTTGTGATTAACTGAATAAACTCGGCATTGGTTTTCCCTTTTAAGTACAAATCGAACAATATCTTATCATATACTGGTAAGTCTCTGAGAAGAAGGGGCAGCTTACAGTTCATTGCCTCTAAAACAGTCATTGGGAAAAGTTCATTATAAGAAGGCAAAAACAATATATCTGCCATATTGTATATATCATTCATTTCTTTTCTGTCTACAATTCCTAAGAACTTCACATTTTCAGGAGGATTGCTGACCATCTCACTTAAGGTTTTATATCCATCCGTGATGCGTCCAAAAGAAAAGCCTCCTGCCCAGGCAAACTGGATCTGGGGCAGCTGCCGTGCTATTTCAATAAAGTCTTTTACACCTTTTCTGGTTTGAATTTGTCCCACGCCTAAAACCACAAAATCATCTTCGCTTAATTTCATCTTTCTGCGAATTTCTTTTCTTCTGTCTTTGTCATAAGCAAAAAAATCTTGATCCGATACAAAATTAGGAATATAGATGATCTTATCTTTTTCAATACCATATTCCTCTAATTTATCTATAAAGTAAGGATTTACAGTTACTAAATAATCCATCTTATTGTAAAAATCAATTAAATACTTGTAAAAAACTTTTCTGCAAAACCAGGGAAGCTGTAAACTGTCGTCAATGGTTTCAGGTAAAAAATGCACATACCCTACAGTGATTCCCTTTCTTTTAGCCAAAGGAAGCGTTAAATAATATTTTAAATCCACTGTATGATAATGGTTGATATCACAAAAGCCTATTTTATTGACATGTATCCTGTAATCACTTAACCCTTCTTTTACCAGGCGAACCTGTTCTAAATATGCCGATGCTACTCCCTGTCCTTTGACTTTTTCTGCCGATGAGAGCATGTTGATTGTAGGCATCTTAAGATTCACTCCCGTCATTTTTTCATGTCAGTCTTCATTTATTTAGTATGGACTTAATGAAAAATAAAAATACCACAATAAAGTGGTATTAAGAAGAGTTTTTTAAAGAGCTTCGAGATCATAGGGTGTTTCTTGATATACATAGTAATTGAGCCAATTGGAAAATAATAGGTTTGCATGGCCCCTCCAGGTAACAACAGGATCTTTGGCTGGATCATCCTGTGGAAAATAGTTTTTTGGTATTTGAATATCCAATCCCTTAGCCAAATCTCTTTCATATTCCAATTTTAAAGTATTAGGATCATACTCCGAATGTCCGGTGACAAAAATCTGTCTGCCATCTTTAGAGATCACGATGTAAACTCCTGCCTCATCAGAAAAAGATAAGAGTTCTAATTCTTCTATCTTTTCTATATCTTCTCTTAGTACTGTTGTATGCCTTGATTGAGGAACATAGAAAACATCATCGAAGCCTTGTAAAAGCTTTACATTTTTCTTTAAATTATAATGCGGAAAAATCCCGAACATTTTCTGTGGCAATAGATATTTAGGCACGCCATAATGATAATATAAACCTGCCTGTGCGCCCCAACAAATATGTAATGTAGACGTAACATGTGTCTTTGTCCACTCCATGATTTCTTTCAGTTCTTCCCAATAGGTTACTTCTTCAAATGGGAGGTTTTCTATGGGGGCTCCTGTAATAATCATGCCGTCAAATTTTCTGTGTTTTATTTCATCAAAGGTATTATAAAAAGTAATGAGATATTCCTCTGAAGTATTTTTAGATACATGGGTTTTTGGATGCAAAAGGGTAACCTCTATCTGCAAAGGTGTATTACTTAGAACTCTCAATAACTGTGTCTCTGTTACCTGCTTAAGAGGCATAAGGTTTAAAATGACAATCTTTAATTCTCTGATGTCTTGATGAATCGCTCTGTGTTCATCCATAATGAATATGTTCTCATTGGTTAAAATCTGCTTCGCAGGAAGGTCATTGGGTATTTTAATAGGCATTTCTTCCCTCTTTTCCAGTTATTTTGTAAAGTATATTATATATAAATTATCCAATAATTGCAATGACTTTCATCATAAGATGAAAGCCATTTTAAGCAACTAAAAAACATCTTCATTATTTAATATTTAATGAACTGTAAGAATACTAAAAACGTCTTCATCTATTTTTTCTGGTTCATCCTGCCCTTTATGGATATAAAGATTTCCCTTCCACTCTAAAGAATAATCTTTTAAATATACAATCCCATTAAAATCATAAGTATAAAATCTAAAAACATCAGAATCTACTTTATATTTTCCTTTTCCCGCTTCAAATTTCCATAAATCCCATTTGTAATCATTGCCTCGTGCTAAAAATATAATTGCGTTTCCTTCATTATTTATTAAATAGTCATAATCAACATCATCAGATATTTTTTCTGACTTTCCTTCTTCTGTATATAAATATAAGTCCACTTCATAATCTACTCTGTTTCTAAGATAGGCTATGCGTCCTCCTTTATTACTAACCGCAAAATCAAAAACATTGTCTGAGATCTTTTCTCTTTCTTTCCATTTGCCATTTTTAAATCGATGGACATAAAGAGATTTATACCTATTATTTGTGTCATAGACCGTATATGCGATCAAATTTCCATCAAGATCACATTGAAGATCATATTCTAGTTCTGCTTCATTAGGAGTTATTAATTTTTCTTTTTCCCTTCCTATTCTCTTAATATATATATCATTGAGTTTTAGCTTATTTTCATTCAACTTATAATAAAAAACAGTTAAATCATTCATTGGCCTGTCATTTTCCATGATATAACTTACCTTGTTATCAACCATCTCTTCTGCAGACTTCTTTCCAAACGTTTTAAAATATAAATCTCCATAACCTTTATCCACTTGATAATTCGCTAAATAAGCAATTTGTGTCCCGTCTTTATTATAAATATTTATAAATACATCATCAGCGATTTTTTGCGGTTCTTTATCTTTTTCCTTAACAAACAATGTGTAAATATAAGGATTTTTTATATCAGTTAGTTTTTGATAAGTAATTATATTTCCATCATCTGATATAGATGAAACATGGTATACATCTGAATCGATCTTAACTTTCTCCTTGCTTTTTTCCTTTATATACAGTTCACTCTTCGCATAAGTATGTTTATGATTTTCCAAGAATATGAACTTATTGCCTTCAGATGTAATAAAATAACGATCACGCGATACTTCATCAGCTATTTTTTCTATCTTTTGTCCTTTTGAATACGCATACAACTCGCCAGTATCATTTTCAAAATCATAATTTTTCAAAAATAAAACTGTACTGCCATCTTCAGAGATCGTAAAATACTTGCTTACCTCAGAGGCAATTTTTTCTTTCTCTTTTCTACTTTCTTTTATATATAGTTCTCCCACTCTGCGGTCTAAATCATAGCTTTCAATAAAATAGACTGTATTCCCATCTTTACTTGCCTGGGCAAAATCATTCTGATATTGCCTATAAACATCTTCATCATTATTTACTCCTAAAAAAACTGTGTCTGAAAGCTTTTGATTTTCACCGCTCTTTTCGAACATGTAAAATTGATTGTTTTTAAAATATATTACGGAATACGAATTTGGGTCTTCTTTCATAGTATTGCTTCCATGAACCGTTCCTGGAATAAATGCTAATAAAAATATGATGACAGATATCAAACGGTTTAATTTCAATCTTTTTATATTCTTTAATACTTTTCTGCTATTTTCATTACCTCTATCACTATACATTAAACCCCTCCATTGATTTTATCAGTTTATCATTTTCATAAGAATCTATTGCAACCAATCACAAAAATGTATATATATCAAATTATTGGTTAATTAATCTATAGTGATTCTTCTCCTCAAATCTCTTGTGCATCGATGATCAAAAATGCTTAACTATTCGAGAATGGTCCTATAAAAACTGCCTAAGTAATTAATATTGATATTACTGGATCTTTTGGCATAGTGAAATTCATGTGCTGCTACATGCAGAATTAGCTCATCTAAAATAAGTAAAAGCTTATCTTTACATGAATATAGGGCAAAGTCAATAAGGCAGGATTTGATCAAATCCTGCCCTTTATGGATATAAAGATTTCCCTTCCATTCTTGTCCAGAACGATCTTTCATTTGCCGACTGAGTGTTGTTTTTATTGCTTCCATAGACTGTCCCTGAAGCTAATATTAATACTGCAATTACTAACATTGCTGATTTAATTTTTTTGCATGCTTTAGCATACTTCTTGTATTTTGGTTTTCATTTCTACAATACATAAAATATCTCCTTCATCTTTAGTATTTTATATTTGATAGCAATATATTACAGCTAAGTATAAAAAACGTCTATATGTTTTAAACTTGATATTTTAATTTATTTCATTACTTTTTTATGGCTATGGCCTAAAAAATTATGAACATAATTTGCTCCCCGGCTGGCAATTAATCCACTTAAGATGTATCCGGTATACGGAATAGAAAATTCCATATCCAGCATACTAAAAAAATCAATCTTATAGCCTGTTGCAAAAAAAATTGCAACCACTACTGGAATGTATTTTTTTGTTTTATCCCATACATTTTTAGGTAGTATATCTTTGATGATTTCAACTACACTTTCTGTAAGAAATGAAACCATCAATAAGCCAATTGGATTCATACAGATAACTCCTTAAAATAAACTTTACTCTATTTTATTTTAAATGCATCAAAAAAGTGCAAAGATCTATATAAGGATGAAAGTGAATCAAAATAATGAAAATATAAATCCGTAGACCATAAAAAAAGCAGACTACCTTACTATTCGCGGTTAGTCTGCTTTGGCTTAATTCATTATTTTTTTGCTCATTAACCATTAAACTTTAATATTCAGACATAATAAAAACCGCAATACCTGCGGTTTTCATTTCATTAATTGCGGAGGCAGGATTTGAACCTGCGACCTTCGGGTTATGAGCCCGACGAGCTACCAGGCTGCTCCACTCCGCGCCATTGCCACAGCGAGTGATGGGAATCGAACCCACGTAACCAGCTTGGGAAGCTGGTGTTCTGCCATTGAACTACACTCGCACCCTTACTAAAAATTATATCATATGCAATATATTATGTCAACAACTTTCCAAAAATATACAAAGCCGCACAAATGCGGCTTTTAACTATACTCTATTCTTACTTTGCTTCCGTTTAATCCTTGTCTCGCCGGTTCTACAATCAGTTTAACCGGTATTCTGTTTTTTAATTCCTCCACATGACTAATGATTCCAACACAAAGTTGTTGGGAATGAAGCTTTTCCAGTGCTGTCATAACGGTATCCAGCAGATTGCTGTCCAATGTGCCAAATCCTTCATCCAGGAAGAAGAATTCCAAAGGGGAACTGTTATTTAATTGAATTTGAGAAGAAAGGGCCAGGGCTAAAGAAAGAGATGTAAGGAATGTCTCTCCCCCGGATAAAGTACTGGGTGAACGCCTTATGCCTCCATTAAAATCATCTCTTACGATGAAATTTCCAGATCCGTCTAATTCAATCGCATATCTTCCTCTTGTAATATTCTTTAAAGTTTTGGAAGCTTCTTTTGCAATATATTTTAGTCTGCTTGCGGCTACAAATTCAACAAATTTATTGCCTTGTACCAGCTTGTATAAATCATCCAAAAGGCTAAAAGTGTATTCCAGCTTAGTTTTCTGTTTATTCAATTCCAGGACTGTATTTAAATTTTTCTCCATAATCTTTAGTTTTTCCTGCATGACAGCAAGGTATTTGGCCTTCATTTCAAGTTCTTCAGTTTTGGTCTGTTTTTTCTGCTTTAAAACTTCCCATTCTTCAGAAGATATTCTTTCTTCCTTGAGTTTTGACTGAATACGATGCAGATTATTTTGAACTTCCTTAACTTCTTCCTCAAAAGCCTTTATGGCATTCTCTAAAATTTCTCGCTTTTCTTTAGGCATCCATGCTGCGATCACATCCTCTGGAGTTAAGAAGTCATGTTCTTTAAGCAATGCATCCAGTTTTTTTCTTATCTCTTCATAATGATTTAAAAGGGTTAAGTTATAAGTGTTTAATCTGATTTCCTCCTGTTCTAAGTTTGACTTTTCATTTTTAGCTTTTTCAAAAGCTCTTTTTAATTTTTCTTCGCTTTCCAGTAAAATTCTTATTTGATTTCTTACTTCTTCTCTATATATGTATGGATCTTTATCTTCCGATAACCTTTTAATCTGTTCGCTCCACTGCTCAATCATTCGGCTCTTTTCTATGCCGCTTTGCTTAATCTTGGCATTTTCTTGTTCACACTGCCTGATGATATCGGAAATCTGCTCTTTTTCCTGTTCTTTTAACTTTAAACTTTCCCGGAGAATTTTCTCTTTTTTTTCTAAATCCACTTTCAGCTTGTCCCATTCTCTGATTTCCTTCATCTTATCTTCTATGGCACCCAGTTTATACTTTTCTTTAACATGAAAATATTGTTGGACGATATCTTCCAGATTGGTTTTGATTTCATGATATTGCTCAGAGATTTCCTTATGCTGGTTCTTATCTTTTATAAGGCCTTCCTGAATCCTGATTTCATCCCGTTCCAGAAGGTTGATTACATCCTTAAGTTCTGCCACATATTGATCGGCTTTTAATACATCCTTTTCCCATGTATCGATTTGAATTTGAAGATTTTTAAACTTTTCTTCTTCCTGGGATAGACGTATATCAATATTTTTTATATCTTCATTTTCAATATCCGAAAGTATGCGATCGATTTCCTGTTGAATCTGCTCAATTTCTTTATTCATTCCTGAACATTCTAAGGAGATCGCATAATATTTATCCTCCAGTTCCTGAAGCTGTCTGCTTAATTGATTTTCGTCATTCAGCACATCTTGATAAAGCTTTTGGTCAAATTCAAAAGCGATATGAATATGGTGAGTTGAGCCACAAACAGGGCAGCTTTCACCTTCCTTAAGATCTTGCGCTAAGATCGCAGCCATATTTTGCCTCTGGAGTTTTTCTATTTCTTTCTTTTTCAATTCTAAAGCATGTTTAATGCTTTCTTTTTCATCCAATATTTTTTTCTTTTCTTCTTCCTTTGGCTGAATCTTAGCAAGAAGATTTTTTAATGATTCTTCTCTAAGTTTCTTCTGATGAAGCTTGTCCTGGTAATAGACATACTTATGCTTTAATTCTTCTATACATTTATGCTGTTCAAAAAGTAAATCCCTGTTCCCAGGAGCATTTTCTTTTAAATTCTCCAATGCTTTCTGAGCTTCTGTAAACAGAACATTTTTTTCCTGCTTTTTGCTTTTGATCTCTTCAAAGATCCTTTCCGTTTTTTCTATATGGGACTGAAATTGGTAAAGTTTCTCCTGTAATTCTTTTTCCTTCTGGATTAATCTATTGTATTCTTTTTCAATTTCATAAGCTCTCTGTATTTCTTCACGATAAGCTGGATCCACAAAAATTTTTTGCTTTTTATTTTCTATTTCTTTCAGATCTTTTTCAAAGGCTAAAAGCTGATATTTTATTTCCTCTTCCTTTTTAATATTTTTATTGATATTTTCTTTATTTTTACTGAAAAGCACTCTAAGCTGGTCTCTTTCTTTTTCCATATTCTTTTTTTGCTCTAACATTTCAACTGCTTGATTCAAATTGGTTTCCTTCTGAACAAGAATTGGATGCTCTGCATTTTTTCTCTGAAGTGCATCAGAATAATCTTTTTCTAATTTCTCTAATATTTCCGCAATGGATTTTAGTTTTCCTCGCAGTTCTTCCAGCTTATGCATATTTTCTGTTTTATCTTTTTGAATTTGATCCATTTCACCAATGACTGGCTTTATAATATCTGCCTTTTGTGCCCTTTGGAATGCTTCTTTTTGCTTAAGATAATCTTTTTCCTGTTCCCCAAGTATTTCTTGCTTGTTTTTATAAAGTTGAAGTTCCTGCTGCAGTTCCCAGATGATTTGATATTTCTCGTATTCCCTGCAGATTATTTCCAGCTCTTCTCTTAATTCCTGTTCTTCTTTTATAAGGAGTTCATAAAGTTTTTGCTGTTCTTCATATTGTTCCTTGGTTAAATTTTCATATACCATTAATTGCGATTCGATATTTTCAATTTCCTTGCTCTTTTTATTCTTGGCCATTTTGATCTTTTCTGTCAGTTCTCTTCCATACTTTTCTAAGCCAAAAATTCTTTCTAACATATTTCTTCTGTCGGTTCCGGTCAGTTTTAAAAATTCATTGAACTTCCCCTGGGGCAGGACAACAGAACGGGTAAAATCATCCACATTAAGGCCCAAAATTCTTTGAATCTCATTAGTGACATTGGTAATGCCTTCTTCTATGATGTTAATATTGCTTTCCCCAGTCTTCATGTATAGTCTGGCATCTTTCGATTTTCTTATACCGTCTTCACCTTTCTTAAAAGTTCGGTTGACAACATAAATCGTAGTTTCTCCTCCATTACGAATAGAAAACTCATATTCAATCGTCAGTAAATCCACCTCAGAATTTACAAATTCTTTTGTATTCCTTGGGATTTCTCCATATAGCGCCAATATTATCGCATCCAGGATCGTGGATTTTCCACTGCCGGTAGGTCCAAAAATTCCAAACAAACCTCTTTCCGCCAGTTTAATAAAATCAATTGTCTGTTCTTCTATAAAACTGTTGAGTCCTTTAATTCTAAGCTTCCTCGGCTGCATCTTCATCCTCCTCTCCCATCATTACAGAAAGAAAGAGTTCCATCATTTCCTCAGTGGGTTCTACCTGCCTGTGCTGAATATAAAATTCTTTAAACAATGTATCAATGCTTTTGTCTTTAATATTTTCAATTTCTTCTTCGTTTTCCTGATTGGTATAAACGGGAAGGATTTCAACAATATCCTGCTTTAAGCGTTTCAATTCTTTAATTTCAGATTGAAGCAAAACTCTGTCCGTCTTGACTTCTAAATAAACCCATAGATTTCTCTGGCTATTTTCTCTGCATTTTTCCATGGCTTCCTCTATATTTTCACATCTCCACACTTCTATGGGTTTATAATTTTTAAGATAAACTTCTTCTATCTTTGCTTTTTCACCGGCAGAAATATCCACAATATAGAGACATTTGGAATAGGATATCTCACTTTTGCTGTATTGAATGGGGGAACCAGAATAATAAGCTTCAACTTCTGTACCCTTTACCTTCTGAGGTCGGTGGAGATGCCCAAGAGCAACATATTGGGCCTTTTTAGGCAGAACGCTGGGGTCTACAGCCAGACTCCCTCCCAACTGAATCGGCCTTTCTGAATCTGTCTCTTCTCCACCAATCATAAATAAATGGCTTACGGCAATATTAATGGTATCATCCCTATATTTAGATGAAAGGCTTTCAAATAATTTTCCTATTCTTTTGGAGTAACTGCTCTGCATCTCCTCTTCATCCATATCAAAACTGATGATCTCGTTTAATCTTTTTTCGCTGGGATAAGGAAGCGTTATGGCAACTACTTTTTCTCCCTTAAGTTCTATCTCTACATACCCTTCCCCTGCATCTACAATACGATAATGGGGATAATCTCCCACCTGTGCAACACTCTTAGGGGTTCCAAGGAGAATAATTCCCTGCTCATAGGCAAGAGGACTGGGCGCTGAGAGACGTTCCGGATTGTCATGATTCCCTGCAATGACCAGCACAGGCCTTTTTCCTCCATTGGCGATGCGCTGCATGGCTGAATAAAATAATTTCTCTGCTTTTGCCGGAGGATTCCCTGTATCGTATACATCCCCCGATATAATGACCATATCGACCTGTTTATTATCTATAATTTCAATCAATTCTTCTATAAATTCTGCTTGCTCATCCAATCGGCTATAATTTTCCAAGTTTTTTCCCAAATGCCAGTCGGATGTATGTAAAATTCTCATACTATTGCCCCCTTTCTCTGGTATAGCAGAAGTATATCATATTTTGTCAAAAAGTCGTATTTTTGTATGGCACAATTATTGAATATCTTCAATAAGCTGACTGAGTACTTTTCCGATACTATCATGGATCACATAATCCGCCTGGGTATCATATGGTGTAGAAGATTTATTAATCAGAATCAAATGCTTTCCTTTATAGTAATCTACAAGCCCCGCTGCAGGATATACTACTAAAGAAGTACCGCCTACAATTAAAACTTCTGCATTGGAAATATAATGAATAGATTTATGGAGAATCTGTGAATCCAATGGTTCTTCATATAGCACTACATCCGGCTTAATCATCCCTCCGCATGCTTTACAGTAAGGAATGATTCCCTCGCTGTTTATAACATCTTCTAAAGAATATGCTTTATTACATTTCATACAGTAGTTTCTGTGGACGGAACCATGGAGTTCCAGAACCTTTTTGCTTCCTGCCAGTTGGTGCAATCCATCAATGTTTTGCGTAATAACAGCCTTTAATTTTCCCTTCTCTTCTATCTTTGCCAAAGCCAGATGGGCTTTATTGGGTTTGGCTTCTTTATAAATCATTTTGCTTTTATAAAATGAATAAAATAAATCCGGGTGTTTCATAAAAAAAGAATGGCTCAATATAACTTCCGGGGGATATTTTTCTTTGCTATTGTATAGACCTTCCTCACTTCTAAAATCAGGGATATTGCTTTCTGTAGATACCCCCGCTCCACCTAAAAAGACGATATTGTCACTTTTCTGAATAATGGATTTTAATTCATTGATCATAAAAATACCCTCCCTTTTATTGTACTAATTTTAATATATTCCTTTTTAAGATAACTTACAATGATGACAGTCAATAGTGAAAACACTCAAATAAACCGTCGCACTTAATAGTTAGTATACAATTCTATTTTACCCTAAAAAATCTCAGCCTTTAATAGACTGAGATTTAAATATTAAAGTTTTAATTAAGTTCCGCACTATATGCCGTATTACTTTCTGAATCCCCTCCTCTTACGAGGACATTAGCTTTCAAAAATTCCATAGGTGAACAGCACATATAAGATTTAAACACATAGGAAAAATATTTATAATCACTAAAGCCTACCATCTCTGCAATCTCATATACTTTATATTTCCCTTCAGTAAGTAAATTGATTGCCTTTTGGATTCTATAACTGTTTAGAAAATCATTAAATGTATGGCAGGTATCATCCTTAAATTTCTTGCTTAAATAGCTGGGACTAACCTCTAACTGGTCTGCAATATCTTCTATACTGATCTTATTGGCATAATTATGAACGATATAATCTATTACGACGGGTGTATTTTTATATTTATAAGAAGATTTTTGGCAATATATTTCTGTATCTATAAGCTTTATATTTTCTATATCCTTAACAGTATTTTTTAGTTTACGTAGAATCTCTTTTTCAGAAATTCTCTTAGTTACTTCTCCAACGACTTCATAAAGTTTATCTTCATCAATTGGCTTAAGAAGATAGTCGAATACATCCAACTCTATTGCCTTTTTGGCATATTCAAATTCCCCATAACCAGTTATAATAATAGCTTCAAATTCTCTCTCTTTAAAATTTTGAAGCATTTGAAGTCCATCCATAATCGGCATTTTTATATCCGTTATAACCAAATCCGGCGAAAGCTCTTCAATCTTTTTAATACCCTCTTCACCGTTGGAAGCTTCTCCAACAACCATACATCCCATTTTTGCCCAGTCAATCGTATAAGCCAGCCCTTTTCTAATTAAATCCTCATCTTCAGCAATTAATACCTTAAACATTATCCTCACCTCTTAATACTGGTAAATCAATAGTCACCTTAGTTCCTTCATTATAAACACTATCAATATGTATTCCATAATCAGTTCCATATAGTAATTGTATTCTTCTATGAACATTATAAAGACCTATATGTTTAGATTCTAAATTTTCCTGTTTTAAAGCAGTTAGTATTTCTTCTAACCTTTCTTTCGGGATCCCATCTCCATTATCTGCAATTTCCAGAATTAGTTTATTGCTTTTAATAAATATTTTAAGGATTATTTCCAGCTTTTCTTTCTTAGAATATCCGTGATTAATAGAATTTTCAATTATAGGCTGAATAATTAATTTAGGAACAGCACAATTCTTAGCTTCCTCCTGAATATCAACGGTATATTCCAGTCTTTTATTAAATCTGTATTTTTGGATCATTAAATAATCTTCTATATACTTAATATCTTTTTGAATAGATACATTTCCATCTTCATAATTTATGCTGTACCTTAAAAGATTCGCCAGCCCTACAACGATTTGCACCGCTTTTTGTGTATCAATTTTAATCATATATTTTAGAGTTTCCAGGGTATTAAATAAGAAATGAGGATTAAACTGAGCTTCCAACTGCATGATTTCTGACATACGATTTCTATTCACCAACTCATTATTCTTACTAATCAGTTCTTTCAATTTTATAAGCATATCATTAAAACAATTCCCTATTAATTCAAATTCGTCATTAGAATCAATATGAACACAAAAATCCAGATCCCCTTCTTGAACTTTCTTTATAGCATAAAGCAATTCATCAATGGATTTGGTCTTACTTGCGGATATTCCCTTCGAAATACAAACAATGACTATAGATAACAGAACGAAAAGGATGAGCAGAAATATAAGACCAACCAAATAAAATCCATTCATAAATCTCATAGAAGTAAGCGTAAAAATCAATATATTCCCATTAACCCGTTTCGATTGATGAATATAATATTTTTCTGTGTCTCTTATATAAATATATTTATTCTTATGTATTTTAAATTTAAATTTTCCCAGGCTGTCTAGTATTAAATTATTAGTAGATATAATGGCATTTTTATGTTTATCTGTAATTACAACGATATCCAGATCGTAGTTATGTATGATATTATTCCAATCCTTTTCTAATAAATCGAATATAATATATCCAATAATTTCTCCTTTATGAACGATTGCTTTTCCAATGGAGTATACTGTTCTGATATTACTATCTAATTGAACACGGTTAATCATTACTATGATCTCATCCGGTCTTTGCTTCATTTGTTTAAATATCCCTGATAAGAAAATCTCATAGTTATTATAAGGAGATTCACAAAAACTATTGTCAATAATTGTGTTACCCTTATTATCCGTTATGTAAAAAACACTTCTTATTTTTTGACTATTAATGAAATTATACAGCATTTCATAAATACTGGATTGAGTATTGATTTGATCTGGATGATTAATATAATTTATGATTAATGGCGAAGAAGATAATTGCTCAACTTGATCAATATAATGGGTAATTTCTTTTTCAATCACTTTAGAAATATCGTAGTTTATATCTATGTTTTGTCTTTTGATCAACATTTCTCCATAAAACATAAGGAAGTTATAAGAAAGAATTGAAAAAATTAGAATAGGAGTGACTGCATATAGAATAAAAGTTTTTCTAATCTCTTCTTTGAAAACTTTTCGCTTAATTTCTCCCATATACAGCACTCCTTATATAAAGATTAAAATTATTAAAATATTGCTTTAAATATACAATATTTAGCTTATATTTACAAACTGATTTCACCATTTCCGGTAAATTTATAAAAAATCAGTAAGGATATGATTGTAGTCAATGTTAAAATAGAGGATAATGCTGCTGCGGTTCCATAGCTTGCTCTGATAACTTCTGTATAAATGGCAACGGACATTGTCTTTGTCGAGCCTGTATAAAGTATAACTGAAGCACTTAATTCATTGATCACAGTAATCCAGCTAAGAATTGCTCCTGCCAGCACACCAGGCATCATCATAATAGCTGTTGCTTTAAAAAAGGTTTTAACCGGAGATGAGCCTAAACTGATCGAAGCCTCTTCTATGCTGGGGCTAATCTGATAAAGTATGGCTGCACTGGAACGAAGGGTATAAGGTAATCTTCTGATTACAAAAGCAATAATGATAATAGCTGCTGTACCACTTAATAATAATGGCTTCTTATTAAAAGCAAGAAGCAGGGTAATTCCTAATACAGATCCCGGAATAATATAAGGGAACATCGTAATCGTATCAATAATACCCGTTAAATAATTCTTTCTTCTCGTGGAAAGATAAGCAATAAACATTCCTAACAAAATAATCATTACAATGGCTACTATTCCGAATATATAAGTGTTCGCTATGGACTTTCCTGCGGTTTTAAATATTTTTTGATAGCTTTCAAATGAAAATCCGGAAGCAAACATGGAACCTCTGGTCTTTAAGAATGAAGTATATATTACTGTAATCTGAGGTATTATAGATAAAAATACTATAATGTATATAAATCCATGAACCAATATACTTTTAATACCCTGTATTTCTTTTGGCTTTATAGGTCTTAAAGAACTCATGGTGAAGGACTTTTTGTTAACAACATATTTTTGAGCCATAAATAGAATTGCTGTAATGAGCACCATAATGGCTGCCATCGCTGCAGCAAAATTTGCCTGACCACCAACTTCACTGATGAATTCTGAATAGATAATAACCGGCATAACACTAAACCCTTCACCAATTAGCATTGGCGTACCGAAATCCGCAAGGGCATTCATAAATACCAGCAAAGAGCCTGCTAATACAGTAGGAAGTATTAAGGGCAATATAACGGTTATAACTTTTTTGGCTGAACTGCATCCTAAACTTTCAGCTGCTTCACTTAAAGATACATCGATTTTTTTAAGTGCTCCTGATACATATAAATAAATAAAAGAATAAAGTTTTAAAGTAAAAACAAGTAAAATTCCGCCAAAACCATAAATAGACGGTATCTTAATCCCAAACAGATTGGATAAAAATTGTGTAATAACTCCACTTCTGCCTAAAAGTAAAATCCATGAATATGCTCCTATAAAAGGCGGTGAAAGCATTGAAATAATAATCAGTCCCTCAACCAATGCTTTCCCTTTGATCTTGTAAACCGTCATGAAATAGGCCAAAGGAGCTCCTATGACAATTGCAAGGATTGTAACACAGATCGTTACTGTAAAACTGTTAATCATAGATTGGTAATAGTATTTTTTCTGGAAAAACTGAGCAAAATTAGACAATGTAAAAGCACCCGTATCAGGATCCTGAAATCCACTTATAAATAAAGCAAATAAAGGGTAAACCAAGAAGAGAGCGAATACCAGTGCAATAATAATTGTTGCAATCCCCCAAAAGTCTAATTTCAATCTTGTCTTATTCATATTTTTTCACATCCTTAATGAGACTTTGGCTTCCGTCTTCTGTAAATACGTTAATCTTATTTTTATTTGGTTTTAAAATAATTTCCTCTCCTACTTCATATACTTTTTCAGCATGACCAACATCCTGTGAAAATTCTATAGATGGTTGATCGGGAAAAATCATTTGATTTTCAAACTCTAATTCGTAGGTGATATATTTCCCCAAGAAAGTTTTATTTTTAATTCTAGCCTTTAATCCTTCTATATTCACAGAAAACTCTTCTGGTCTTACGGCAATACAAACTTCCATTTGATCATGTACTTGCTCTGTTAAATGATCCATCTGAACTTTGTAGCCATTTCTAAATTCAATATATTTTTCCTGCCCTATTATTAAAATCTTTCCTTTAAATAAATTCGAATGGCCTATAAAAGTGGAAACGAAAACATTGACTGGTCGGGTATATATGGTATGAGGTTTTCCTACCTGCTGAATCACTCCGTCTTTCATAACTGCTATTCTGTCTGATATGGCAAGAGCTTCTTCCTGATCGTGCGTAACATAAACTGTTGTGATTCCTACCTTTTTTTGAACTTCTCTTATGGCGCTGCGCATTTCTACACGAAGCTTGGCATCCAGATTGGAAAGGGGTTCATCCATTAAAAGTACACTTGGATGAATTACTATTGCCCTGGCAAGGGCAACTCTTTGCTGTTGTCCCCCTGAGAGTCTTTCCGGAAGCCTGTCTTGATATTGATCTATTTTTACAACTTTCAATATTTCATCTACTTTTTTGTCCATCTCCTCTTTTTTTACTTTGCGAAGTTTTAAACCATATTCTACATTTTGTCTTACTGTAAGATGGGGAAAGATTGCATAATTCTGGAACACCATACCAATATTACGTTTATGAGCCGGTATATCGTTGATAATAGTGTCATCGAACTTTATATATCCTCCCTCTATACTGTTAAATCCTACAATCATTCTTAAAAGAGTGGTTTTACCACAACCCGAAGGTCCCAGTAAAGTAAAGAATTCACCATTTTTTATATTGACCGATAAATCGGGTATAATTGTTACATCTCCATATTTCTTTTCAACATTTTCTATATTGATCGCTACACTCATTTCAAAAGCCTCCTTACAAAATAAGCTCACAAGGAAGCAATCTTTGTGAGCTTCTAAATATATGCTATTGTCGTATTACTGTGCGTTTGTGAATATCTCTTTAAATCTGTCTAACCATTCTTGCTTTTTTGCAATAACAACCTCTTCATCATCATAAATCAAATTTATATTTTCGAGTTTTTCAAGTCCTTTAGGTGCCGGAACGTCTTTTCTGACAGAACGTCTGTTCAGCTTTTCAATAATAATGGTTTGGGCATCTTTCCCTGTTATAAAATCGATAAACTTCTTAGCATTTTCCATGTTTTTAGCATTTTTTATAATGTAAACACCATCTGGTTTTGCAATAACCCCTTCTTTCATATATACAATTTTTATAGGGGCGCCATCGGATACGTACTTTGCTGCTGCTTCTTCAAAAGTAAGACCTACTGTATATTCACCGTCAGCTACACCTTTATAAACCGCTGAAGAACCGCTGAGCAATTTACTGTCAAGATTGCTGCATAACTTTTCAACATAATCCCAACCTTTTTCTGGATCTCCATTTCCCATGGCATAAAGCATATTAATCAAATGTTCATAAGAAGATGATGATTTTGCAGGATCACTGAACGCAATCTTTCCTTTTAACTCTGGATTAAGTAAATCCTCATAGCCTTCTACTTTGATATCTCCTATCAAATCTGTATTCACCATAATAACACTTGGTATATTGGTAAATCTTGTTAAGGGTCCTTCTACATTTTTCATATCATCATATACATACTCTTCATTGGCAGATTGATAATTTTCAAATAAATCCTGCTGAGGTTTTATTGTAGAAAGGGAACCACCCCAGAAAATATCTCCTAATGGATTGTCTTTTTCTGATTCAACCCTTTTTAAAAGTTCCCCGGTACCAGCAGCTACTACCTCCACAGAAATACCTGTTTGTGCTTCAAACTCACTTACAAGAGGATTAATAAATTCTAATGGGTGAGGACAATATATAACTAAATTATTGGATTCCTCTGTTTTATCCCCACAGCCTACAGCAGATACCATTAATGCAAGTAACAATACAAATGATAAGACTTTTTTCATTTCTAATTCCCCCTTGATTTATCAATTATAAATAAAGTATAATTTAATACTTTATTCCAAACAATCCAAAAATAAAGCAATATTATCAGAAATACTGAACTCAGCAATACATTTATTGTAGAACATAACTATCCGTCTGTGTTAATTCTTAATACCTTATTGACAAGAAGAGTTTCTAAAGTAAAGCTCTCACACCGAGTGTAGTCAGCAAAACGGACAAAATATACAGGGGCGAGTGTAAATGGTGTGCATGGTGCCCAGAAGGCTTTTTATTACATAGAAAACTTAGAGAAATTTCCCATGCAAAAAAGGCTGCTGACAATTTATGTACGTCAACAGCCTTTTAACAAATTCTAAGAGAGGATATTGAGGACCTACATATTCTCCTGAAGGAAGACTGGCTACTGGCATATTTAATACGGGTTCATTTCCTTCATATTCTTCCACATAAACCATACACTCTGATTTTAAACATTGTTATTTAAATCTTTCACTTCGACTGTAATCTTAGTGCTTCCCTTTTTTTCTGCTGTCAGCTCATTATGAAATACGCTTACAACATCTGGATCTTCTACTGTAAAAGCAATATCTTTAATATTAGCCTCTTCCGGATAAATTTTTGGTATCAATTTTTTAAATCTCCAACTTTCATATTTATTTTACTATCGTCTAATGTTACGCTTTCTATATTGATTACTTTACCATCAACAGGCTTAACTGTAATCAGACACTTCTTTTTAGTGGATTCCGGGGCTCTGACATCATACATATTAAGTGTATAAGTACCTGCTTTCTTTGCAACAATCTTACATTCTGTCCCATTGGGACTAATAATCAGATTGTCTTCCTGACCATCTTCTACTTCCCACATTATATCTAACGAAGATCCTTCTTCGATACGAAATCTGACAACTCGTCCTTTTAAAGGCTTATCCAGAAAGATATATAACAGATTGTCATCAATAAACCCTATGTGATCATTTTCCGTTAAAGCCTTGTATTCTTGCCCATCAATGGAATAAGTTGTTGTTTTTCGCAAATCTGAATAATAAGGACATTCTACTTTTCTGTCAAATTCTAAGTAAATTTCTGCCGCTTTCTTAAGGACACGATCAACTTCATTGGATGATTTTCCTATTACTTGTATATTAAAATCATAACTAAAGCCACCATCTTTGATTCGTACTGTTACTGTTTTGTCATTTGCGGCATTTTTTATGCAATCAGGCATAGGAAGCTTAATCAATTTCTCTGAAACAACATCGGATTGGCATTGATTTGCATCACTTCCATCTATTATTTCCACAGTAGTATTTTGATCAAATCCATTACCATTAATCTCAATATATTTACCAATATTTCCCCTTAAGTCAACTGTGGCAGGTGTAACCGATTTTACAACAAACGGATTGATTATTTTAATTTTCTCTCTTGATGTTGTTTCCAATAAGTTACCATATTCATCATATGCATTAAGATAATACTCATATTCTCCTGTTTTAAATTCTTTTGGATTAATACAGTATGTGATTGGTTCATCTACTCCACTCTCGGACACTTGAATATTTTCATCTACAATTCCTATTACTAATTTGATTTTTTTAACTGTTTTAGAGTGCTTTTTAATTGAAAATTTGTAATTATCTTTACTTATATAAAAGAGATTAATTTCTCCACATCAACACATAAGCTGTAAGATTTTTCTATCACTTCATTTTTTGAATCTAAAATTAATATTCTAAACTCTCTTTTCCCAGTTGTTGTAAATGTCAGCGTCTTTTGATAAGTATAAAACTCATTACTTTCATCATAATCTACTAAATCCATAATAAATTTATTATCATTCTTGATACTGTTTAAGCGTAACCAGTTTCCATTTTGTGGATTTTCGTACTGTATTACTGCCTTTGCTATTTTGCTTTTTGAGCTTAGATTGATTTGATAAACAGCATCTTTGATATGTGAAAAAGTAACATCAAATTCTCCAATAAGATTAGGTATAGTAATTTCTTTTTCCAAAATGTTTAAATCCGTATGATCCGCTGTAACTGTGGCACTATATTTCAAGACTTTTTCGGATGAGCTTGGATACACCTTTACTTCCCAATATTTTGAACATATGCTGTAACTATAAAAGGATTGGGAGAGTATTCTGCAATCCCATTTTCATCTTTTATCACCCCAATTTTTGTTGTTCCTACCAATCCTACTGTCAAATATGCGCTTAAGGCTCGTTGTAATGGGCCCAGTCCGCAAAAAGTCTTGCACTCAAGCACTTCGCCTTGATCAAGGCTTCTTTCATTCCAATATAAACATACTGCACTATCCCCATTGGATTGACCAGGTGGTACCTCATAATCCCAAATATTGTTGGTTGCCCTGGTCCAATTTGTAAACCGTATTCTGTCAGGAGTAGATGCCCTGTCTACTTTTAAAATACCTTGTGTCACCGCTGAAGGATTGGTCAGTGAATCAAAAATCTGCCAAAATTCAGGTATATCACTTCCTGATAAATCTACTTCCGTACTGGATTCTCCTACCCAGGTATTTTAAATGGTACCAGATCATTATTACCTGATACTACATCAAACAGAATACGTACACCGACAGTATGAGGCGTATCACTTGTATTTTCAACAGTATAGAAAGTCTCAACAAGATCATCTCTATTGGTATATGGATTAGCTACAATACTAATATGCTGTGCTACGATAATATCACCATATCGTTTAGTAACAATAACTTTGTTGCCATATCTTTTTACTGAATCTACTTTTTCAAATCTATGACTTTCCTCATCTATCCGGATTGCTGTAAAGGATGAATGCCCGTCACCATACAATAAGCGTTGATTGTCATCTTTAGGATTATCAGGATCTCCTTCTGTAGTAATTATTCCATATGCACCATCTATATAGTTGAATTTTATGTATTCATTGCTTATAGAGCCTTCTTTTGGTTCTGGTTCTTCAGCCAATAAGCTGATAGATTTACTCGTTTTGCTGTTCTGCTTTTTTAATACTTGTTCTTTCCATATTTTATAGTCCGTTTCATCTTCCGAATAGTTTTCAAAATCAATTAATTTTTCCTTCTAATTTATAGAAAACTTAGAAATTTAATATCTTCATCAAATTTAGATTTAAAAACCACACGCCTACTTTCACCTGTATAAAAATATGATGAAGAATCTATTCCTTTAATAATATATTTGTGATCACCGACTTTTAAAATTTGGGCATTATCAATATTAATGATTTCTTGATTAAAATCAAATTCTAATTCCCAGTCTTCATAATTTATTAATGTCAAATTTTCTATTGTTATTTCTTGTTATTTCTCCTGTAAATGAATCCATTGATCGTTCCAATACAGTAAAAGTTACTTTGAAATTCTCACCATTAAAAATAACTGGTTGATTTAGTATTTTTGAGTCCTTTATAAGCTCATATACACTTTCAGTAACAGTAGATCTTCTCCATTTATTTCCTTTAAATCATCCTCAATTTCCACATCTTGAGTTGTATCTCTGTTGACTTCCAATTGTTCATTGTTGAAAGAAGATAGTACATCTTGCGCATATGTAATGTGTGGGAAAGAAGTAATCAAAAATGTCAAAGTAAAAGCAATCGATAAAAACTTATCAATTTTCTTCACTTTTAACTCCTCCTAATTATCTATTTTTTCATAATAATTTTACATTTTTTTCATGGGGGCAATAGTTCAATCGACTGGTTTTTACTTGAATGCATTTTATAAATAATAATGGATCAATTTTCATACCCGTAAGGTTTTTATTGCTTAGGAAATCCAGAGAAGCTTCCTTTACAATAAAAAAAGCTGCTGACAGTTTATGTATGTCAACAGCTTAGGCGAGACTTAAAGTCCCGCCTTTATCTTATGGATAAATAAGCTGATAATATTTCCTTCATCTTTTGACTTTGTTCATCGGTTCCTATAACAATGCTGTTTCCTTCAACATTGAATTGAAAATTATTAAAACCGTAATCATTAAGGATATCTTTTATATCTTCAGGCTTTTCTACCTGAGTTACCAGCACTTTCTCTCCTACTTTATCTCCATTTACGAATACTTCGTAAACATCGCTTGACATTTTTACATCGCTCATCACAGAATTAGATACTGGTACTCCGATAAGTCCATTAAACCCTTCACTAACTGGAAAGGTTGGATATATACGCTCCATATATACTCCTCCTTTTGAATAAAAAACTAGTAGCATGGAAGCATATATATAGTATGCGCATATTCCTGAAAATAATCCACAGAGTACCAATATTCTTTGTCAAAATATGTGATTATCTTATAAGCTTTTTAACTTTATTCACAACATTGTCAACAGTAAATCCAAATTCTTCAAACAGCACACTGGCTGGACCGGATGCTCCAAAGGTATCGATGGTTAAAAC